>CAMDDY010000567.1 GCA_945893125.1 Bordetella parapertussis | reverse complement strand
CGCCGAAAGATTATCCCGGCGACGTACTGGCGGGCATAGCGTTTCAGCGTCATTGGGAATCGAAAGCGTTCGAAGCGGGCGGCGAAAATTATTGCGCACCGGCGCAGCGCGTCGGCGATTTTCTCGCGCGCCGCGCATCGACCCAGTTGGGCGAGGTAACGCCTTCCTATACGCCAGGCGTGAAGATGACGGATTTGAGCGGCTGCATTCCTGATTACGCGATAGCGGCGATACGCGAGGCGCTGCCCGCGTTCGACAAACAGATCAAGGGCTTTGCCATGCATGACGCCGTGCTCACCGGCGTGGAAACCCGCACCTCGTCGCCGATACGTATCAAGCGTAATGCCGCGTTTGAAAGCCTGAACACGCGCGGGCTGTATCCGGCGGGCGAGGGTGCCGGTTACGCGGGGGGTATTTTGTCGGCGGCGGTGGATGGGATAGAAGTGGCGGAGGCGGTGGCGTTGAGTATGGCTAAGCCGCGCTAACGCGTAGAATCGAAAACGTAACTACCCTACTACCGTCATTCCCGCGAAGGCGGGAATCCATAACGCATGTGCAATGGAGGCTGTGTTATGGGTTCCCGCCTTCGCGGGAACGACAGTGGTGTGGTTTTGAATCTGCGTTAATCTGCGTAAATCCGCGTCAAAAAAGGTTGTGAACTGAAATGGAAAAAGTCCGCGTCTCCAAACTGATGTCCGAGCAGGGCATCTGCTCGCGCCGCGAGGCTGATAGCTACATCGAGCAAGGCTGGGTGCTGGTCGATGGCGTCAAGGTCACCGAGCTGGGCACGCGCGTGTTTCCCAATCAGGTCATCACCCTCGCGCGGCAAGCGCAGACGAAGCAGGAGGCCAGCGTCACCATCCTGCTTAACAAACCCATCGGCTACGTCTCCAATTTGCCCGAGCTGGGCTATCGCCCGGCGATGGAACTGATCAAGCCAGAGAATCGTTTTGCGGATGACAAGCTGCCTCTGCGTTTCAGTGCCACGCACTTGCGTGGCCTCGCGCCGGCGGGGCGGCTCGATATCGATTCGGTGGGCCTGATCGTGTTCACGCAGGATGGCCGCATCGCCAAGCTATTGATCGGGCAGGATTCATCCATTGAAAAAGAATACCTCGTGCGCGTCGAAGGCACGCTGTCTGCCGGGGATTTGGCGAAACTCAATTTCGGCCTGAGCCTGGACGACAAGCCGCTAAAGCCCGCCAAGGTAAGCTGGCAGAACGAAGATCAATTGCGCTTTGCGCTGCGCGAAGGCAAAAAGCGGCAGATCCGGCGCATGTGCGAACTGGTGGGCCTGAAAGTCACGGGCTTGAAGCGCGTGCGTATCGGCAGCGTGATGCTGGGCAAACTGCCGGAGGGGCAGTGGCGGTATTTGCGCCAAGACGAACAATTCTGACGGAGGTTCAGGCATGCTGAAATTTCGGATCATGGTTGCGGCGTTTGTCGCGCAGGCAATGCCCGCATTCAGCGCGGACTACCCGGTCAAGCCCGTGCGTATGTACGTCGCGGCAGCAGTCGGCGGCGGCGTTGATATCACCGCGCGCATGGTGTCGATCAAGTTGTCGGAATTATTCAAGCAGCAATTCATCGTGGAGAACCGCGCGGGCGGCAGCGGCAACATCGGCACGGAGCAGGCGGCGCGTGCCGTGCCCGATGGTTATGTATTGCTGATGGGTACCATCGGCACGCTGGCGATCAACCCGAGTCTCTACAAGAATTTGCCGTTCGATACCGTGCGCGATTTCGCGCCGGTGGTGCGCACGGTCGATGCCACCAATATACTGGTGGTGCATCCTTCGGTTCCCGTGCGCAGTTTGAAGGAGCTGATTGCCGTGGCGAAACAGCGACCGGGTGAGCTGCTCTACGGCTCGCCGCAGAACGGCACCTCGGGGCACCTCGCGGGCGAGATGCTCGGCAGCATGGCCGGCATCAAGCTGGTGCATATTCCATACAAAGGCGGCGCGCCAGCCACCATCGATCTGTTATCCGGGCAGCTGCAATTCATGTTTTCCACCACCAGCACATCGTTGCAGCACATCCGCAGCGGCAAACTGCGCGCACTGGCGGTCACCACCGCAAAGCGTTCGGCACTGGTGCCTGAACTACCCACCATGATCGAAGCCGGCATGCCGGGCTTCGAGGTCAACAACTGGTACGGTCTGGTGGCGCCCGCGAAAGTGCCGGTGGACATTATCGCGACGCTGAATCGCCAGGTGCGCGCGGCGCTGGAGTCGCCCGAGGTGAAAGACTCGATGGTCAAACAAGGACTGGATCCCGCCGGCGGCACGCCCGATGAATTCGGCGCCTACATCAAATCCGAACTGGCGAAGTGGAGCAAAGTCGTGCGCGCGGCGGGCGCGACGGCACAATAGCGCAGCAGCGGCGATCAGGCTTCAACGGTGGAAGGCAGACCCGCTTTTTCACTGACGATATCGCGCCACACTAGATAGGTGACATCGCCGTCATCGGTTGCAACGGAGGTATGCACCATGTTCGGGGGGATATGCAGCAGGCTGCCCGCAGGCACCACGAACTCCTGCCCATCCATGTTGACCTTCATTGCGCCTTTCAGCACGTAGTTAAACGTTTCATCCGGATGGTAGTGCGGCTTGGAGCCGGTGCCGACTTTCTTGGTCACCAGCCCGCTGTAAATGCGCTCGCCGGTGATCGACGAGCCTTGCGAGGTGGACAACGCGCCGAGGGTGGCGGTTTTTTCCATGGTGTGAAAATTGTGGACGTAGTTTTTTTTCGCGGATTGGGGTGTGTTGGTCATTTTGAACTCCGATTAAGTAAATGCGGGATGAGGGAACTTTACAGCCAACGGTGCAGTGGTTCAACCGGCATTCATAGCGGTTTTCGTGACAGCGCGAATCTTCGGCTCACTGATATTGGCTTAGACATCCTTGTCCCCGTCGTCCGGGCCTTCAAAAAGATGCCTGAAATAGCGCTCAGGCGCATTGAGGAAATCGCGCGTCACGCGATAGTGTTCCGAGTCGTGGTAGGCAATTTGCTGGATAGCGTCGCCGTCAAAACTGAGCAGAACAGCGCCAGGATAGCTCAATATAATCGGCGAGTGGGTCGCGATGATGAACTGGGCGTGGCCCGACTTTTCGAGATCGTGAATGATGCTCAAGAACGACAACTGCCGTTGCGGAGAAAGTGCGGCTTCCGGTTCGTCGAGGAGGTAGATGCCCTGTTCGAACCGATTCGCGAAGAGGGAGAGGAAGGACTCACCGTGGGATTGCTGGTGCAGTGATTTGCCGCCGTAGGCCCGCAGATTGGACACCTCGTCCAGGTAAGTCGCGAAGTTGTAGAAACTTTCGGCGCGCATAAAGAAGCCTTCGCTGGTCTTCGGCGACCACGACAACCGCAAGGCCTGCGCCAGCGCGGAACGCTCAACGAAGGTCGTGCGGT
>CAMDDY010000566.1 GCA_945893125.1 Bordetella parapertussis | reverse complement strand
CGCCCAAATTGCGCCGGTAGCGGGTGAAATGGGATGAAAAGCGGGAAAATCGAGTAAAGAATATCCATAGTGCATAATAGTACTCAAAATCCAACTTCCAAAATTGTTGGTTCCTCAAAATTCAAGTCAAGTCCGACAGGCTGCTAGTGCGCGTTATCGATAATCAACCGGTGTTTCCCATGAGGGCTCCATGACTATCCTTCTCGATCGTAAGACCTTATTGCTAATCACCGCCGGCGTGCTCGCCGCGTCCAGTGTATCGGCGCAAACCAAAGCCAAGCCCGCCACCAAGGAAACGCCCCCGCCGATGGAAGCCGCCAAACCCGGCGCCTATCCCGACAAGCCGATTCGCTTCATGATCCCGTTCGCGCCCGGCGGCACCACCGATCTGATCGCGCGCATGGTGGGGCAAAAAATGTCCGAGTCGCTGGGCCAGCCACTGGTGATCGACAATCGCGGCGGGGGCGGCGGCACCATCGCCACCGACATCGTGGCGAAGGCCGCGGGCGACGGCTACACGCTGATGATGAACCATCAGGGCATGACGTTTAACGCCACGCTTTATTCCAAGCTGCCGTACGACACGCTGAATGATTTCGCTACCATCGCGATGGTGGGCGTGACGCCGAACGTGATGGTGGTGAATCCAGCGGTCGCCGCCAAGTCGGTGAAGGAATTGGTGGCACTGGCGAAAGTCAAACCCAAAGGCGTGAACTACGGCTCTGGCGGTGTGGGCAGCTCGGCGCATCTCGCGGTGGAGTTGTTTCAGCGCCTCGCGGGCGTGACGTTTCAGCACGTGCCGTACAAAGGCGCGGGGCCCGCGCTCACCGACACCATCGCCGGGCAAATACAAATGATGATCGCCACCATGCCGGCGGCGGCGGGCCATATCCGCAGCAACCGCTTGCGCGCGCTAGGTGTGTCGGGCGCGAAAAAATCACCGGCGTTTCCGGAGTTGCCCACCATCGCCGAAGCCGGTGTCGCGGGTTACGACTACACCACCTGGTACGGCATACTCGGTCCGAAGGCGTTGCCGAAAGACATGGTGCAGTACCTGGCCGCCGTCACCAATAAAACGCTATCGCAAAAAGATCTGCGCGACAAACTCTCGCAGCAGGGCATGGAAGTCGAATTGATGTCGCCGGAAAAATTCGCCGAGGTGCTGAAAAGCGATGTCGCGCGTTGGGGTAAGATCATTCGTGACGCGGGCATCAAGGCCGAATAACCGCGCACGCCATAACACAATAGGTTGCCGACCAAGGAGAATATCAATGAAAACATATAGTTATATTATATCCGCCTTGCTTGCCGCAGGTGCGTGGGGCAGCGCGACCGCGCAGCAATATCCGACCAAACCGGTGCGCATGATCGTGGGCTTCGCACCCGGCGGCGGCACCGACCTCGTGGCGCGCATTATCTGCGCCAAGCTCACCGAGATTTATAGTCAGGGTTTTGTGGTTGATAACCGCGCGGGCGCCACCGGCACCATCGCCGCCGATCTCATGTCAAAAGCGGCACCCGACGGCTACACCATCATGATGGGCCACGTGAATTCACACGGTATCGCGCCCAACCTGTTTAAAAAATTACCCTATGACGCGCAGCGCGATTTCGCCATGACGGCCTATGTGGGCTACGTGCCCAACGTGCTGGTGATCCATCCGTCGATTCCCGCAAAGACCGTGGCCGAACTGGTGGCCATCGCCAAGGCCAAGCCCGGCGCGCTGAATTACGCTTCGTCGGGCGTGGGCAGCACGCAGCATCTCGCGGGCGAATTGTTCCAGCTCACCACCGGCGCGAAAATCGTTCACGTGCCGTACAAAGGCAGCGGCCCCGCCGTGGTGGATTTGATGGCTGGCCATGTGAGCATGAATTTCGACACCATGCCGCCGGTGCTGCCGCATATACGCTCGGGCAAATTGAAGGCGCTGGCGCTGACCACGCCGCAGCGCTCGCCGCAGTTGCCGCAAACACCGACTATGATCGAAGCCGGCCTCAAAGGCTTTGAAATGACCAACTGGTACGGCGTGATGTCGCCCGCGCAAACGCCGCGCGATATCGTCACGCGGCTTAACAGCGAGATCAACAAGATCATGGCGATGCCCGACGCCAAGGCCAAACTCGAAGAAGCCGGCACGCAACTCAACCCGATGTCGCCGGAGCAATTCGCCAAGTTTCTCGGCGGCGAAATCACCAAATACGCCAAGCTGATCAAGGCCGCGGGCGTAACGCTCGATTGAACGACACGTCCGTCATCGTCACGCGCGATGGATACATTGCCACCGTCGCGCTGAATAATCCCGAACGCCTCAACGCGCTCAACAAACCCACGTGGGAACGCCTGGGCGTGGTGATGCGCGAACTGTCGGCGGACGATACCTTGCGCTGCGTGGTGTTGCGTGGCGCGGGCGAAAAAGCCTTTGCCGCCGGCGCCGATATCGCCGAGTTCGCGAAAGAACGCGCGAATTCGCGGCAAGCCAAAATCTACGGCGAATTAATTCACGCCACCATGCAGGCGGTGGCGCTGTGCAAACACCCGACATTGGCGATGATTAAAGGCGCATGCGTCGGCGGCGGACTGGAAATTGCCGCCTGTTGCGATATGCGCATCTGCGGCGCCTCCAGCCGCTTTGGCGTGCCGATCAACAAGCTGGGGCTGACCATGGGTTACGGTGAGATCAAAGGCTTGCTCGCGCTGGTGGGCCGCGCGGTGGCGCTGGAAATTCTGCTCGAAGGCCGTGTGTTCGATGCGACCGAGGCGCTGCAAAAACGCCTGGTCAATCGCGTGGTGGCGGATGATCAGGTTGAATCGGAAGCGTATGCCGCTGCCGCGCGCATTGCCGCGGGCGCACCGCTGGTGGCGCGCTGGCACAAGCAATTTATCGAGCGCCTGACGCCACGCGCGGATATTGCGCCCGCCGAATGGGATGAGGGCTTTGCGTGTTTTGATACTGCGGATTATCGCGAAGGCGTGGCGGCGTTTCTCGCCAAGCGCGCGCCGCGATTCGGCGCGAAATGAACGCGGTATTGCGCCGTATCTATCTGTTTTTATTGTGTTTTTTGTGGAACGCTGCGGCGCTTGCACAAACGCCAGATACTGCGCGCGAAAAACGCTGGGCCGATGAAATCACGCCGGCGATCCTGGTGGGCGATGCGGTCTATCTCGCGCAAAAATCCGGCCACAAATTTCTCGCGATTTACGCCGCCAATGCCAAGGCGCGCGCGGGCGTGATCGTGGTGCATGGCATGGGCGTGCATCCGGATTGGGGGGGCGGATTCAAGTCTGAAGTGCAACCGCGTTATGATGCGAGTGTAGCTTCTTCCAGAAGACTTCGTGGGGTGTTTTGAAGCCGAGGCATTTTCTGGGGCGATGGTTGAGGTAGTGCATGGCGGCAGAGATGTCTTTTTTGGTGAT
>CAMDDY010000565.1 GCA_945893125.1 Bordetella parapertussis | reverse complement strand
TTTGTGGTCGCTGAAAACGAGGACGAGTGTCCGTGGGAGCCGTACCACGTCGAACATGGCTTTGACAAACTGGACAACACCGTCACCGCCTGCGGCACGGTCACCTGGGGCTGGCCACCGGCGATTTACGGCACGCCGAATAAAACCGCCGCCGAGAGCGCGCTTGAATTTTTGAGTATCGAAGTGACCAAGAAACCGTGCCTCGCGCGGCTGGTGGAGCGCGGGCCGCAGGGTTTCAGGAACATGATCACCTTCCTGCTTGCCCCGCCGATCGCCAGGGCACTGGCAAATGCGGGGTACACCAAGCAAAAAATTCGCGAGTATGTGTACGAGCATGCGCGCGTGACCGCCAGGGAACTGGAATTTCTGATCGAGTACGGGCACTCGGAGGCGTTCAAGATTTCCGATATGGTGGAACGCGGGCTGCTTCCCAAGTCGTATCTGGTGAAACCGGACGAGCTGGTGCAGGTACTGCCCAGTCCCGACGTGATCAACATCGTGGTGTGTGGTGATCCGGACCGGAACAGAGCGATGGTGCTGTGGGGCGGTTATGTGAGTCCGGTCACCAAAAAAATTGAATTTACATAATAATTGTTTAAAAACAAATACTTACAATCATGATCGAACGCATAGAAATTTTCGTCACTGAGTTACCCGTGCGCGTGCAGCGCATATTTTCCAGCGGCGCGTATGACACCGGCCCGGCCCGGCAAATTCTCGGCAAGCCGGTGCTGGTGAAAGTTTTCGCCGATGGCGTCGTCGGCTTTGGACAGATACGCCCGATTACGCCGGGTCATTTTTTGGCAGACACGACGCAGGGTATGGTTGCCGCGATCAAGGAAATTTACGGCAAGAACCTGATTGGCAAATCCTTGTTTGATATCGAAGCCGCGAATGAAATGTTCAATCTGCGGCTTTCGGGCAACCCGTGTGCGCGCGCCGCGCTCGACATCGCGCTGCATGATGCGATGGGCAAGGCGCTCAACGTGCCGGTGCATAAACTGATCGGCGGCTGCTGCCAGCCGCGCATCCCGCTGGAATGGTCGGTGAGCCTTGCCAACGATGTTGAGACCATTGTCAACGAAGCCACACGTGCGGTTAATGAGTTCGGCATCAAGGTGCTGTGCATCAAGGCCGCTGATCATCGAGGATGGCGGCAGGACGTGAAACACTTTGCAGCAGTGCGGCGCGCGGTGGGTGACGACGTGGTAATCGGCACTGATCCGAATACCGGCTGGTCGCTTGCCGATGCCTTAAGTGCGATACATGCGATGCGCGAATTTAATCTCGGCTATATCGAGCAGCCGATAGAACGGCGCGATCTTGCGGGCATGGCCGAGATTCGGCGGCAGGCGATGGGCGTGCCGGTGATGGCTGATGAATCCCTGTTCACAGTGCAGGATGCGTATGCGCTGGCTGAAGCGCGCGCGGTGGATGCGTATTGCATCAAGCTGTACAAGATCGGCGGCTTCACGCCCGCGAAAAAGATCGCTGCCGTGGCCGAGGCTGCCAACATCCAGCTCAACTGCGGTGGGCTTGCGGTGCAATGCCAGCTCGAAGCTGCGGCATCGGCGCACTTCTACGCCAGCACGCCGGAAAAGCGCATGATGGGCGCAGCGGAATTTGTGATGGGGCTGAATACCATAGGCCCCGATCCCATCGTTCCGCAGACGGATTTCGTGATTAAAGACGGGTATGTGAACGTGCCGACAGGGCCGGGCCTCGGCATTATGGTGGACGAGGCGGCACTTAAAAAACATACGCTGTTGCACGAAATTGTTACGTGAATCCGAATCGGGTAATACGGTTTGCCGCGCATCCACCAGGAGAAACCAGCAATGACATCGATCGCGCCACACGGCTATGATCCACGGCAGTTCAAAGCGTTGACTTTTTACGACGCTGTGCCGCGTATGCGTGACGGCGCCGATACGCCGCGCGCGTACCTGGAGCGCTGCCTGGAAACCATCGCCGTGCGCGAGCCGGCGGTGAAGGCATTTGTGGTGTTGAACGAAGCGGGCGCGCGCGCCGCCGCCGACGCCAGCAGTGCACGCTGGAAGGCGGGCAATCCGCTGTCGGCTATTGACGGCATGCCGGTAGCGATCAAGGATTTGCTCGAAACCAAAGATATGCCCACAGAGATGGGCTGCGAAGCGTATCGCGGCAATTTTCCCAAGCGTGACAATGCCGCAGTGTGGGCGTTGCGCGAGGCGGGCGCGGTGATTCTGGGCAAGACGGTGACTGCTGAACTCGGCGGCACGCACCCGGGGCCTACCACCAATCCGTTCGATGCCGCGCGCACGCCGGGCGGTTCGTCGGCCGGGTCCGCTGCCGCGATCGCGGCACGCATGGTTCCGGCTGCTTTGGGCACGCAGGTCGGTGGTTCCATCATTCGCCCAGCCGCGTTTTGCGGCAACATTGCGTTAAAGCCGACGATGGGCGCCATCAATCGCGGTGAGCGGCAGGCCACCAGCACCAGCACCACCGGTGTGCATGCGGGTTGCATCGAAGATATGTGGCAGGTTGCGATCGAGATTGCGCGCCGCGCCGGCGGCGATCCCGGCCGCCCGGGGTTGTTCGGTCCTGTGGTTCCTCCTGCGGCTGCGCAGCCGGAACGCCTGATCGTGCTGGAAAGCGCGGGCTGGGCCGGGTTGGATGGCGCCAGCCGCGCGGCGTTTGAAACGCTGTTGGAAAAGTTGCAGTCGGCCGGGGTGAGCTTGCTACGCCGCAACGACCATCCGTGGATCGAGGCCCTGGAGCAGGCGCTGCGCAACGCCAGCGACACGAGCAACGGCATCACCGCTTGGGAAAACCGGTGGTATCAGGCGAACCTGATCGAACAGTATCCGCAGGGTGTCAGCGCGCGCCTCACCGCCACCGTAAAACGGGCGCAGGCGATGCGCCCTGATGACTACCGCGCGCTGCTGCTGGAGCGCGCGGCGGCACAGCAGTGCTACGCCATGCTGGCGCCACTTGCCGACGCGATCATCATGCTCTCGTGTGCGGGGCCCGCGCCGCTGTGGCCCGGCGACGTGCCAGGCCAGCCGCTGGCGCCGCGTCCGACCGGCGATTCTGTTTTTAATACGCCGAGCTCGATGCTGTTCGCGCCGGCGCTGACCATGCCGCTGTTGGCGGTGGGCGGCATGCCGGTGGGCGTGCAACTGATGGGCCAGCAGCATCAGGACGCGCGCATGACGGCGCTGGCACGCTGGATGCTGGGTGCGGTGGCGCCGGTGGTGGTGTCATGAGTCCATTAACCGTGTACAGGGAGACGACACTATGTCAGTGAAAATACGCAAGATTGAAGCGCGCGACGAAGCGCGCTGGCGCGTGCTGTGGGACGGCTATTGCCGGTTTTATGAACGCGATATTTCCGAACCCATCACGCGCCACACCTGGGATCGCATCACGGAATT
>CAMDDY010000564.1 GCA_945893125.1 Bordetella parapertussis | reverse complement strand
ATCACCAAAAAAGACATCTCTGCCGCCATGCACTACCTCAACCATCGCCCCAGAAAATGCCTCGGCTTCAAAACACCCCACGAAGTCTTCTGGAAGAAGCTACACTCGCATCATAACGCGGTTGCACTTCAGACTTGAATCCGCCCTTTCTTTCGTGCCGAAATTGTGGAAGAATCAGCCCAACTAACGCATTGATGGGGTCGTGATCGTGATAGACCGCGATGGGTACCTCCCCAATGTAGGCATTATTCTTTGCAACGCGAAGAATGAGGTATTTTGGGGCAAACGGGTGCGCGAGCACTCGTGGCAGTTTCCGCAGGGCGGCATCAATCCGGGCGAGTCGCCGGAGGCCGCCATGTACCGTGAACTGCACGAAGAAGTCGGGCTGCGGCAGGAGCATGTGAGCATCCTGGGCCGCACGCGCGAGTGGCTGCGCTATGAAGTGCCGGAGCGCTGGCTGCGCCGTGAGTGGCGCGGCAATTATCGCGGCCAGAAACAAATCTGGTTTTTGCTGCGTCTGGTGGGTCGCGATACCGATGTGTGTTTGCGCGCGACCGAAAAGCCGGAGTTCGATGCCTGGCGCTGGAACGACTACTGGGTGCCGACCGAGGCCGTGGTGGAGTTCAAGCGCGACGTGTATCAGAGGGCGTTGACGGAACTGGTGCGGTATCTGGAGCGGCAGAATCACGTGTCGATGCGGCGGCGGCCCGCTGATAGAGCCGGGGCTGTGCGGCACGACACCTAGACGGCGCCAATAGCGATAAACTATCGCCGTAATTGATTTATTCTATTTGCGCGCATCGCACTGATGGCGCAAAATCTTGAACGTCACAGCGGTTTGCAGTTCATGCGTCGCTGCCAGATGCACTTTCCCCATTCGTGGGGTTAAATATAAGTAGATGTTTATAAAGGAGATTTTATGCAGCTCAAAGGTTCGAAAACCCACGGTAATTTGAAGGCCGCCTTCGCCGGTGAATCGCAGGCCAACCGCCGTTATCTGTATTTCGCAGCGAAAGCCGACGTGGAAGGCCAGAACGACGTTGCCGCACTGTTCCGCTCGACGGCCGAAGGTGAAACCGGCCACGCGCATGGCCATCTGGAGCACATGGAAGCCATCGGCGATCCGGCCACTGATCTGCCGATCGGCAGTTCGCGCAACAACCTGAAAGCGGCGGTTGCGGGTGAGACGCACGAATACACTGACATGTATCCGGGCATGTCAAAGACCGCGCGTGACGAAGGCTTCGGCGAAATCGCTGATTGGTTCGAGACGCTTGCAAAGGCCGAGCGCTCGCACGCCAACCGCTTCCAGAAAGCGTTGGACGCACTGACTGACTAAGCGCTCGTGAGGCGTGAGGCGTGAGGGGTGAGGGGTGAGGCGTGAATGCGGCGCCTGCCCCGCACCCTTTTTTTTCGCCCGCGAACGCCCCACGCCTAACCCCTCACGAAAAAATGGCCATCACCGTTAAAGAAGGCAGTCTGGAAAAGCCCACGCGGCATCCGCTCGACTGGAAATCGCCGGCGTTCTACGACGAAGCCTCGCTCAATCAGGAGCTTGAGCGGGTGTTCGACATCTGCCACACCTGCCGCCGTTGCGTGAGTCTTTGCACGGCGTTTCCGACGCTGTTCGATCTGATCGACGACAACCCGACGATGGAAGTCGAGGGCGTGGCGAAAGCGGATTTCGGCAAGGTGGTGGATCAGTGTTACCTCTGCGACATGTGCTACATGACCAAATGTCCGTATGTGCCGCCGCATGAATGGAACGTCGATTTTCCGCACTTGATGCTGCGCGCCAAGGCGGTGAAGTTTAAAAAAGGTGAAGTAGGATTTCGCGACAAACTGCTGTCGAGCACGGATGCGATGGGCAAGCTCGCGTCGATTCCGGTGGTGGTGCAAGTGGTGAATGCGGTCAACAAAAACGGTGTCGCGCGCGGGCTGATGGACAGCGTGCTCGGCGTCCACAAGAATCGTGAGCTGCCGGAATACGACAGTGCGAAATTTCGCAGTACCGCGCGACTCAATGAAACTTTTCCGGTGCGCGATGGCGCGCGGACGCCGGGGAAAGTTTCAATCTATTCAACGTGTTACATCAATTACAACGAGCCGGGCATCGGCCATGACCTACTGAAAATCCTCGCGCACAACGACATCCCGGCGAAGCTGGTCGAAAAAGAAGTGTGCTGCGGCATGCCCAAGCTTGAACTCGGTGATCTTGCGGCGGTCGCACGTAACAAGGCGATCAATATTCCGGTGCTGGCGACATTGGCGCGCGAGGGTTACGCGATATTGGCGGCGGTGCCATCGTGCGCGCTGATGTTCAAGCAGGAGTTGCCGCTGATGTTCCCGGACGATGCGGATGTGAAAGCGGTGGCCGAGGCGATGTTCGATCCGTTCGAATACTTTATGTTGCGTCTGCGCGATGGCTTGCTGAAAACGGATTTCAAAAAACCGCTGGGTCGCGTGTCGTATCACATCCCTTGCCATTTGCGCGTGCAGAACATGGGGCAAAAAACGCGCGAGCTGTTGGAGAAAATTCCGGGCACCACGGTGACGACCGTGGAACGCTGCGCGGGGCACGATGGCACCTGGGGCGTGAAAAGCGAGTACTACGACAACTCGATGAAAATAGGCCGGCCGGTGTTCCGCTTGATGGGTGAATCACAGCCGGACTACATCAGTTCGGATTGCGCGATAGCGGGGCGGCACATTCAGCAAGGCATGACAGAAAGCAATGCCGGCCTGAAGACCGAACACAAGGCCGAAAAGCAGCATCCGGTGACGCTGCTGCGCATCGCATATGGATTATAAGATACCAAAGACGACATGCCGAAAATTACCCGCGATAGTTTGATGACGCTCGAAGCCTACGCCAAGGCGCGTATTGATTTTCGTGCCAAAGTCATCGAGCACAAAAAAACACGCACCGCGCCGCTGGGTGCGAACATCACGTTGATTTTTGAAGACGAGCTTACGATGCGCTACCAAGTGCAGGAAATGTTGCGCGTCGAAAAAATCTTCGAGGAAGCTGGCATACAGGACGAACTTGAAGCCTACAACCCGATGATCCCTGACGGCAGCAACTGGAAAGCGACGATGATGATCGAGTACCCGGAAGTCTCCGAACGCGCGCGCATGTTGGCCAAGCTGATCGGCGTCGAAGATCGTGTGTGGCTGCGGGTCGCGGGTTTCGCGCCGGTGTACGCGATCGCCGATGAGGATCTGGATCGCTCGACGGATGAAAAGACCTCTGCGGTACACTTCCTGCGTTTTGAACTGGACGGCAAGATGAAGCAGGCGTTGCAATCCGCCGCGGGCGGCGTGATGCTGGCCGCCGGCGTTGATCACCCGCAGTACCGCGTTTCGGTGGATCCGCTGCCGCCCGCTACCGTGGCGGCATTGTTGATGGATTTATCGTAACTATTTGTTTTTATTTATAATTT
>CAMDDY010000563.1 GCA_945893125.1 Bordetella parapertussis | reverse complement strand
TTGCCGTCGTGGGTGTAATACGACCCCTCGCCGCCCGGCGTTGCAAACCACACCCCATTCAGCTTCTTGCCGTTGTTCACGAATTCCGCCGACAGTAAACGCCCGGAACGCACCGGCTCGCCGCGGTCGTATTGCATTTCATACACCAGCGAGAAACGGTCGTTTTTGCGCAGGTCTTTGTGGAAATCAATGTCAGTGGAAAACACCTCGACCATTTGCATGGCAACGGCGTCCGGCACCTGCAACCGGTCGGTGGCGGCGAATAATGAACTGCGTATTTCACCGGCAGCGGAGACAATGCGCGTTTCAAGCAAAGCAGCCTGTTCGACGGCCTTGAAAGATTCGCCCTCGCGCGAGATCGTCAGCAGCGTATTGCCGTTGAGGTAGCGCAGCGTGACCAACTGTCCATCCGCTGCCGTTTCAGCGCTCACCGCGCGCCCCGGCACCAATTGAAACAACGAGCGCACGTCACGCGCCGTACGTAGAAAGTTTACCGCTGCTTCGTCTTCAACCCCCAGCCGCGTCAGCAGAGTGGCCTGGGTTTCGCCGCGTTGAATACGTTCTTCGCGCCAGAATGTGTGCGTTTGAGCGCTGCTCGCCATCGCGGCGAGCGGCGGCAAGGTAATGTCTTCGGTGACGCGGCTTTGTTCGACGCGCTCCGTAATCGTATCGGGCGCTATGCCGAAGGCCGTCACCACGCCCGCAAACGGCAACACCAGTGCCAATGCCCAACGGCGAAAGCGGGCCGTCCCAACGAGTTGGGACAGTTTTTGCGTTACAATCGTAAAATGCGCTTGAGGCATGATTTATTTACGTTTTTTCAGCGCGGAGCTTAACAGTACCACCTGCATGGTCAACCCCTGTTTTCATAATATGAACTCAAAAACCGATTGCCGGACATGGAAAACCCGCTAGAAACGCACCTGACCACGATCCGCCGGGGTTGCGACGAACTGCTGATCGAAGCCGAACTGGTCGAGAAATTAAAGCGCGGGACGCCGTTGCGGGTGAAAGCCGGTTTTGACCCGACCGCGCCCGATTTACACATCGGCCACACCGTGCTGATTAACAAACTGCGCCAGTTACAAGACCTCGGCCATCACATTTTGTTCCTCATCGGCGATTTCACCGGCATGATCGGCGACCCGACCGGCAAGAACACCACGCGCCCGCCGCTGTCGCGCGAGGACGTGGCGCGCAACGCGCAAACCTACACCGAGCAGGTGTTCAAGATTCTCGACCGCGCAAAAACCGAAGTCGTGTTCAACTCCACCTGGATGGACAAAATGAACGCGGCGGACATGATCAAGCTCGCCGCCACGCACACGGTGGCGCGTATGCTGGAGCGCGATGATTTTTCCAAGCGCTATAAAGGCAATCAGCCGATTGCGATTCACGAATTCATGTATCCGCTGGTGCAGGGTTATGACTCGGTGGCGCTGAAGGCCGATCTCGAACTCGGCGGCACCGATCAAAAATTTAATCTGCTGATGGGCCGCGAACTGCAAAAACATTACGGCCAATCGCCGCAATGCATACTTACCATGCCGTTGCTCGAAGGCCTCGACGGCGTGAACAAGATGTCCAAGTCGCTGGGCAACTACGTGGGTATCAATGAGCCGCCGAATGAAATTTTCGGCAAGCTGATGAGCGTGTCGGATGAGTTGATGTGGCGTTACATTGAGCTATTGTCGTTTGCCACGCTATCAGAAATAAACCAACAAAAACAAATAGTTAAAGACGGCGGTAATCCGCGCGACATCAAGGTCAAATTTGCGCAGGAAATCGTCGCGCGCTTTCACAACAAGGCGGCGGCGGATGCGGCGCTGGCCGATTTTGAAGCACGCTTTAAACAAGGCGGCGTGCCGGATGACATGCCAGAAATTTCGCTGCCGGGTGGTTTGCCCATCTCGCAAGTGTTAAAGCAAGCCGCACTGACTTCGAGCACCACCGAAGCGCAGCGCATGATCGAACAAGGCGGCGTGAAAATCGACGGCGAAAAAATCAGCGATAAAACACTCAAGCCGGCGGCAGGCGTTTACGTCATTCAAGTCGGCAAGCGCAAGTTTGCGCGTGTGACCCTCGCATGATGAAGCGAATATTTCTCGCGGGTGCATTCCTGCTGCTGGCCGGCGTGAACGCTATCGTGTTCGCCCAGCAGTCCTACCCCACCAAACCGATACGCATGCTGGTCGGCTTTCCCGTGGGCGGCGGCGCGGACGTGGCTGCGCGCACGCTGGGGCCGCGCATGAGTGAATTGCTCGGCCAGCAGATCATCGTTGATAACCGGCCCGGCGCGGGCAGTTCCCTTGCTTCCGAAATCACCGCCAAGGCGGCGCCGGATGGTTACACGCTGGTCAGTATCGGCAGCAGCCACGCGGTGAACGCCGCGCTGAATCCGAAATTGCCGTATGCACCGGCCGCGGGCTTTCATGCGATTGCGCTGGTGTCCACCGCGCCGGTGGCGATAACAGCGAATCTGTCACTACCGGCCAAGTCGCTGAAAGATCTCATCGCACTCGCCCGTGCCAAACCCGGCCAGATTAACTATGGTCCGGGTGGTGTTAACGGCATCAATCATCTTGCCGCAGAACTCCTGAAACGCATGGGCAATTTCGACATCACGCTCATCCCGTACAAAGGCGTCGCGCAGGCGCTGCCCGCCGTGATCGCAGGCGAGGTGCAACTGATGTTCGGCTCGCTGCCCGGCTCGATAGACCAGATCAGGGCTGGGCGCATCCGTGCCATCGCGGTGACATCGGCCAAACGCAGCAATGCAGCACCGGATATACCCACGGTAGCCGAATCCGGCGTGCCGGGATACGACGCGCCGAGCTGGTGGGGTTTTCTCGCGCCCGTCGGCACACCCAAGGCCATCATTACCCGGCTCAACGTTGACGCGTTAAAAGTACTCCGCATGCGTGACATACAGGAACTCCTGATCCGGCAAGGCATGGACCCGGCGGGCAGCACCCCCGCGGAGTTCGATGCCTACCTGCGCACCGACATCGCGAAGTGGACACGCGTGGTGCAGGAAGCCGGCATCAAGTCGAATTAGGAGCGGCAAGCAATGATCTACATGGTTGACCACGTCTTCACCGACCCCGCGCAAGAGCCCGCGTGGCACGCGTGGTATGACGGGTATCTAAAAAAATTGCTGTCGGTGCCGGGCATTCATTCCACACAGCGTTTCAAAGCCATCGGCGAAACGCCGTCGCGTTTTCTCGCTATGTATTCGATTGATTCCGCCGACGTCTACACCAGCGAGGGCTACAAAAAAATCGGTGGCGGCGGTAGCCAGAGCGCAAGCTTTCATCCGTGCTACCAGCTATGGACGCGCAACTTGTTCGATGGCGCGGTGCGCGCGCCGGTGGTAAGTGTAGGGCAGCGCGTTATCGCGTTTGACCGCGACGCGCGCGATGCAACGGGCAAACCGGGTGCGC
>CAMDDY010000562.1 GCA_945893125.1 Bordetella parapertussis | reverse complement strand
CCTATGCCGAACTTTATGCAAAAAAATCACGAGCCACTACGGGTAGTAGGCTTGGGCACTAACCGGATAAGCACGGTTCATAACACCTCCTGGAGTGATCAATGTGACGAATGGGATGCAGCGCTGATTATCCTACATCAGTATTGGTCGCGCGCTCGCACGGACCCTTACATTAAGCTTCTAGAAAACATTGTTTAAAAACAATTAGTTATGATACTAACACCTGAACAATACGAAAATTATCCCAGTGCCGGCGCGAGCCAGCGCTCCGCTTCTGCCAACGCCATGCCCTTGCGCCGCGCGTAGCCCTCGAGTTGATCTTTTCCTATTTTGCCGACGGCAAAATACTGCGACTGCGGGTGCGCGAGATAAAAACCGCTCACCGATGACGCCGGCCACATGGCAAAATTTTCGGTAAGCGTCAGCCCGGCGCGCTTGGCGTCGAGCAACTCGAACAACGCGCCTTTCTCGGTGTGATCCGGACACGCAGGATAGCCCGGAGCGGGACGTATGCCGCGATATTTTTCAGCGATCATCGCCTCATTGTCGAGCGCTTCATCCCTGGCATAGCCCCAGAACTCGCGGCGCACGCGTTTGTGCAGCAAGTCCGCGAACGCTTCCGCCAGCCGGTCGGCCAGCGCCTTGAGTATGATGCTGCTGTAGTCGTCGTGATTTTTCTCGAACTCGGCGAGTTTTTTCTCGATGCCATACCCGGCGGTGACCGCAAACGCACCCACGTAATCCTTAATGCTACCGTGGCCGCTGTCTTTGGGCGCAACGAAATCACCCAGACACAAGTTGGGATTGCCCGTGGGCTTGCGGTTTTGCTGCCGCAGATTGTGCCAGGTCATCACCGGTTTAGTGCGTTTCTCATCGCCGTAAATTTCGATGTCCTCACCCTCATTCACGCTGTTCGCTGCGAACAGCCCCAGCACGCCGTGCGCTTGCAGCCATTTGCCGTCGATGATTTTTTTCAGCATCGCCCTGGCGTCGGCAAACACTTTTTTCGCTTCTGTGCCCACCACTTCATCGTCGAGAATTTTCGGGTACGCGCCGGCCAGATCCCAGGTCTGGAAATACGGTCCCCAGTCGATCTGTTCGGCAATCTCGGCGAGATCATAATTCCTCAGGAGCTTGATGCCGGGAAAAGCAGGCGCTACCGGCGCGTGTTTTTTCCAATCGGTTTTGAAGCGATTGGCGCGCGCTTCAGCCAGCGGTATCAGCTCCGGGCCTTTTTTATTGGCGTGCTGTATGCGGACTTTTTCGTAGTCGGCGTTCAATTCCTCCAGATACTTGCGGCGGGTGACTTCATCTTCGGCCAGCAGGCTGCTGCACACGGTCACGCTGCGCGACGCATCGGGCACCCACACCGTCGGGCCGTTGGTGTAGCCCGGCGCGATTTTCACCGCGGTGTGCGTGCGTGACGTGGTGGCGCCGCCGATCAGCAGCGGCAGCGTGAAGCCCTGCCGCTGCATTTCGCGCGCGACATGGGCCATTTCCTCGAGCGAAGGCGTAATCAATCCCGACAGTCCGATGATGTCCACCTTTTCGGCACGCGCGGTATCCAGCACTTTCTGGCACGGCACCATCACGCCCATATTGACCACTTCGTAGTTGTTGCACTGAAGCACCACGGCCACGATATTCTTGCCGATGTCGTGTACGTCGCCCTTGACTGTAGCGATCACGATCTTGCCCTTGGGCTTGGAGGCCTCACCCGATTCACCGGCGAGGCGCGCTTTTTCTTCTTCGATAAACGGGATCAGATGCGCCACCGCCTGTTTCATCACGCGCGCGGATTTGACCACCTGCGGCAGAAACATCTTGCCCGCGCCGAACAAATCGCCGACGATATTCATGCCATCCATCAGTGGGCCTTCTATCACCTGTATCGGGCGTCCACCGGCCGCTGCAATTTTGCTGCGCGCTTCTTCGGTATCCTCGAGTATCCATTTCGTAATGCCGTGAACCAGCGCGTGTGACAGCCGCTTTTCCACCGGCGCTTCGCGCCATTCCAGTGTTTGCTCTTCCTTCGCGGCGCCGGCTTTCAGCGTGCCCGCGATTTCAATCAGGCGCTCGGTCGCGTCGTCGCGCCGGTTGAGCACCACATCTTCGACACGCTCGCGCAGTTCCGGCGCTAGATCGTCGTACACGCCCATCATGCCGGCATTGACGATGCCCATGGTCATGCCCGCTTTGATCGCGTGATACAAAAACACGGTGTGGATGGCTTCGCGCGCCGGGTCGTTGCCGCGGAACGAAAAGCTCACGTTTGACACGCCGCCGCTGACCTTGGCGTACGGCAAATTCTGGCGTATCCAGCGCGTCGCTTCGATGTAATCCACCGCGTAGTTATTGTGTTCCTCGATGCCGGTGGCAATCGCGAAAATGTTGGGATCGAAAATAATGTCTTCGGGCGCGAAGTCCAGGCGCTGCGTCAGCAAATCGTAGGCACGCTTGCAGATTTCGGTTTTGCGCTTGAAAGTATCCGCCTGCCCTTGCTCATCAAACGCCATCACGATCACCGCCGCGCCGTAGCGCTTGCACAGCCGAGCCTGCCGCAGAAACTCGGCCTCTCCCTCTTTCATGCTGATCGAGTTGACCACCGGCTTGCCCTGCACGCACTTCAGCCCCGCCTCGATCACTTCCCATTTCGAGGAGTCGATCATCACCGGCACGCGCGAGATATCCGGCTCGCCCGCGAGCAGATTGAGAAAGCGCGCCATTGCCGCTTTGGACTCGAGCATCGCCTCGTCCATATTGATGTCGATGATCTGCGCGCCGTTTTCGACCTGCTGACGCGCCACCGCCAGCGCCTCGTCGTATTGCTCATTCAGAATCAGCCGTGCAAAGGCGCGCGAGCCAGTGACGTTGGTGCGCTCGCCGACGTTGACGAACAGCGAAGTCTCGTCGATGTTGGCCGGCTCCAGTCCCGACAGCCGCAGCTTGTGTTCGGCCAGCGGCACCACGCGCGGCGGCAACGATTTAACCGCCTGCGCAATGGCGCGAATATGATCCGGAGTGGTGCCGCAACAACCGCCGGCAACGTTTACAAATCCCGCTTCGGCGAACTCTTGCAACAAGCCCGATGTAATCACCGGCGTTTCATCAAAGCCGGTGTCGCTCATCGGATTGGGCAAACCCGCGTTCGGATACACGCAAATCGGCGCATCGCAGATCTTCGACAGTTCCGCGATATACGGACGCATTAATGCCGCACCCAGCGCGCAATTCAGCCCTATCGTGACCGGCTTGGCATGGCGCACCGAATTCCAGAACGCCTCCACCGTCTGTCCTGACAGAATGCGCCCGGAGGCATCAGTGACGGTGCCGGAAATCATCACCGGGTAGCGCTCGCCGCTTTCCTCGAAAAATTGGTCGATGGCGAATAGCGCCGCTTTGGCGTTCAAGGTATCGAATATGGTTTCGACCAGGAACAAATCCACGCCGCCTTCGTGCAGCG
>CAMDDY010000561.1 GCA_945893125.1 Bordetella parapertussis | reverse complement strand
TGCGCCGCAAGGATCACGCGTGGATTGAAGCGCTGGAGCAATCCATCCGCAACGCCAGCGACATCGCCAACACCATCACTGCGTGGGAGAACCGCTGGTATCAAGCCGCGCTCGCCGAACGCTTTCCACAAGGTGTCAGCGCGCGGCTGAAAGCCACGGTAAAAAAAGCCGTGTCCATGACGCCCGATGATTACCGCGCGCTGTTGCTGCAACGCGCGGCGGCACTACAGTGTCACCAAACACTGGCGCCGCTCGCCGACGCGATCCTCATGTTGTCGTGCCCCGGCCCGGCGCCGCTATGGCCGGGTGATACGCCCGCGAATGCGCCCAGTGCGTCGCTCGCGCCGCGTCCCACCGGTGATTCCGTCTTCAACACGCCGAGTTCGATGCTGCACGCGCCGTGCGTCACCCTGCCGCTGCTGGGTGTGGACGGCATGCCGGTGGGCGTGCAATTGATGGGGCAGCAGCATGAGGATGCGCGCATGACCGCGATGGCGCGCTGGATGCTGCAATCGATTGCGCCGGTGGTCATGCCATCGGCGGCAGGCACGACATAACCACAGGCCGCATCTTTAAGTGTTATCCGCCAGGAACCTATATGACCGACAAAATCCCCAAGGCCTACCGCAACGAAGCGTTTCTCAACAGTAGCGCGGGTCGCGAGCTGCGCATCCTCGCTGAATACCTCGAACCCAAAAGCCGCTTCGACCGCGAGAACGTCGACGACACCATCGTGTTCATGGGTTCGGCGCGCACGCTATCACGCGAGCAGGCGGAAGCCGCGCTGAAAAAGGCGCAGGCCGCAGGCGGCGATCTTGCCGCCGCGCATATGGCT
This sequence comes from Bordetella parapertussis, assembly GCA_945893125.1. Lineage (GTDB taxonomy): Bacteria > Pseudomonadota > Gammaproteobacteria > Burkholderiales > SG8-41 > UBA5216. The sequence goes on along the minus strand of CAMDDY010000561.1, from coordinate 2,642 downwards.
TTAAAGATGTCTGCGTATTACGAAGCCGCGCACACGCTGGCGTACCGGCTCACGCAATGGTCGAAAGCGCTCGACAGCATCGAGAAACGTTTCGTCGTATGCACCGGCGGCGGGCCCGGCATCATGGAAGCGGCCAACCGCGGCGCCTCTGAAGCGCGCGGCGTGAATGTCGGTCTCACCATCTCGTTGCCGATGGAGGAATTCGACAACCCCTACATCACGCGCGGACTGGGATTTCACTTTCACTATTTTTTCATGCGCAAGTTCTGGTTTTACTATCTTGCGAAAGCGGTGATCGTGCTTCCGGGCGGCTACGGCACACTCGATGAATTGTTTGAACTGCTCACGCTGGTGCAAACGCGCAAGATGACCAAGCCGATGCCGATTGTATTGTTCGGCAGCGAATACTGGCGCCAGGTCATCAATTTCGACGCGCTGGTGAGTCACGGCATGATCAACGCCGCCGATGTATCGCTGGTGCATCGAACCGATTCGGTGGATGATGCTTACGACTACATCGTCAAGCACCTGACCCAACACGCGCTCGCCACACCGGGGCCGATGCTGTAGCGCGTTGCCGGCGTCCCAACCAGCGTCTATTGCACGGTAATCTTCGCCTCCTGAATCACCGCGCGCATTTTCGCCGTGGTTTGCCGGATCAAGTCGGCGAGCTCAACGGGTGTTGAAGGTTGCGGGTTGCCGCCGAGGGACTGCAACTTCGCCTTCACGGTTGCATCGTTGACGGCTTTGGCGACCTCGGCGTTCAAACGGTCGATCACTGGTTTGGGCGTGCCGCGCGGCGCGAACAGGCCGGTCCATGTCGAGAAACCAAAGCCGCGCACGCCCTGTTCATCGAGGGTCGGCAATGCCGGCAGCAGCGCGCTGCGTTTGTCGTTCGCGATGCCCAGTGCGCGCAAACGCCCCGCCTGCACGGGCCCCAGCACCACCGCCAATGCCGAGAACATCACCGGTACATGGCCGGCCTGCACATCCACCGCCGCCTGCGCCGCGCCGCGATACGGCACGTGCGTAAGTTTTGCGCCGGTGGCGGCCTTGAACATTTCCATCACCACGTGGTGCGAGCCGCCCGGCCCGGCCGACGCATAATCCATCACGCGCGATTCGCCCTTCGCGAGCGCCACCAGATCACGCACGCTTTTCACCGGCAGCGACGGATGCGCGATCAACACCCACGTGCTCGACGACACCAGGCTGATCGGCTCAAACGCCGCCAGCGGATCAAAATCCGCGCGCTTTTGCAGTATGGGAACATAGGTCACCGTGCTGTCACTGATGCCGCCAATGGTGTAGCCATCCGTCGCCGCGCGCGCCAGCCGTTGCGCGCCAATCAACCCCGCAGCGCCGGTGATGTTTTCCACCTGCAATGGCTGACCGATGTTCTGCGACATTTTCTGCGTCACCAGCCGCAAGGTGGTGTCGCCGGCGCTGCCGGCCTGCACCGGGGAAATCACCAGCACCGGTTTGATGGGGTAATTTTGCGCTAGACAAAGGCCCGGCATTGCCAAACCAGCCAGCAAGCCTTTGAGCCAAACAGAATTCATCGTGATTCGCATTTTCCCGTCCAGTCTACGCGGCGCCACCCAGCCGATTGATTACGCACTTTCCTCCGCCAGCTTCATCGCCCGCACACCAATTTGCACCGTCAGCGCGCCGGTCATCGGCAGCACGCACGAAATCGCCTCCAGCACCTGCAAACGCGTCGCGCCGTAGTCATACGCGCGCCGGATGTGTTGGGCCGCGAACTCCACCTCGCCGCGCGCGCACAGCGCCGCAATCGCTATCAGCTCGCGCGGGCCGGGCCCCAGCAGTTCGTCGTTAGCGCCATCCGGCAGCAGACAGTGATCCACCCACTGCGCCGCGCGGCGCGCGAGTTCCGGTTCCAGCGCGGCGACGTATTGCCACTCCGCTGTATTGAGCAGGCTGTCGTTGCCGCGAGTGGTTTTATCGCGGCCCATATGTAACTCAGGGAACGGCGCCAGCGTCGCGGGCGCGCCGCCGGGCGGAATTTTGCCGAACGGATACGCGGGATCATTGGCGGTAATCATCGCCAGCGTCACATGCGCTATGGTGGACCACCCCACGATGGACGCAATCGCGGTGGCGGCCTCCACCATCACCTTGTTGGTGACGCCGCGCTGCCACAGGCGCCGCACGTGATTGGCGGCAAAACGATCATCGCCCTTGGCGCAAAGCTGGCACAGCGCAATCAGCTCACGCATCGTGCCCGATAGTTTTTGCGCGGCGCCCTCTTCGCCTTCATAGTGATGCATGTAACCGGCGGTTTTTGAGATCAGGTCATAGGTGCGCGGCGATTCACGCGCCAGCAGCTTGAATTCCTCGAATATCTCGCCGCGCCGCGCGATGGCGCGCGCGATCACCGCCTCCGCACTCATGTCTTCCGGTACTTGTGCCGCTGTGCTCATGCTTGTCTCCCGAATCAGAAACGCATTTTTGCACAAGTGCCGCCCAAAACGCGAAGCCCCGCGAAAACATCGAGGGGCTTCAGGGTTGCCGCTTGCGCTAATGGCAGCGGCTGGTTTTCGTCACGTCACCGTGACGCATGCCGGCAGTTCATTACCGGCTATAAGGTCGCACTGTAGAATATTTCATCGATAGCGTTT
>CAMDDY010000560.1 GCA_945893125.1 Bordetella parapertussis | reverse complement strand
GTCCCGCGATGAGTTTGCGCGAGCAAGCCAGCATCAGCGCCAGCGTATGTTCGGCGACCGTCACGCTGCGCATCAACGACAGGGTTGCCACGCGGACATTCTGCCGGCTAGCAGCCGCCACATCGATGTGGCGGCAATTGAGGCCGTGCTTCTGGATGAATTTCAGTGACGGTGCGGCGCGTATCACCGCAGCGGAAAGATCCGCCTGATAACAAAGAATGGCGTCGGCATTCGCCGCAGCCGACAGCAGCGCCGCTTCCGTATCATCCTCGCGAAAAATCAGCTTGAACTCACAAACCTTCGGTGATTCACGCACATGACGCATGAAGTTGGTCGTCTTGCCGTCGGCGATCAACAAACGGATGGGCTGATTCATGCCGGCATCCCCGCGTGGCACAAGCACATCACTCCGGCTCAACGCCGGCGGCCTTCATCACTTTTGCCCACTTGGGAATTTCGCTCCGGATCAGCGCGGCAAATTCCGCCGGCGAATTGGGCATGGGCTCGATGCCGGCCTGAAACAGCCGCTTCTGCGTCTCGCCATCCGCCACTACCTGCCGCAGTTCGCTGTTGATGCGGTTGACGATGGCGGGTGGCGTTTTTGCCGGCGTCAGCAGGCCGTACCACCCGGTCACGTCGTAGCCTTTCAGGCCCGCTTCATCGAACGTCGGCACTTCAGGCATTGAGGGCGAGCGCTTGGGCGTGGTCATGGCGATGGCCTTCAAGCGGCCCGCACGCACATGCGGTCCGGCGGTCGATACCGAACTGAAGTGCAGCGGCACGCGTCCGGAGAGCAAATCGGGCAGCACTGCGCCGCCGCCCTTGTACGGCACATGAACAAAATCCACGCCGGCCATGGTTTTCAATAATTCCATCGCCAGATGCGGCGGGCTGCCGACGCCGGTGGATGCGTAACTGACTTGCCCCGGCCGCGCCTTGCCCCATGCGATGAACTCATTGACATTGTTCGCGGGTATCGACGAATGTATCGTGAGCAAATACGGCCCGATGCCGACCAGCCCCACCGGCGCGAAATCACGCAGGCTATCGTAGGGCAGTTTTTTTCGCAGGCTGGGATTCACCGCAAAGCCCGCCGCCACGATGATGAGGGTGTGCCCGTCAGGGTTCGATTGCGCCACGATGTCGCAGCCCAGCACACTGTTCGCGCCCGCGCGCGTATCGAGCACAATCGGTCGTCCCAGACGCACCAACAGTTTGTCCGAGACGATGCGGGCGATGGTGTCGGCGGTGCCGCCCGGCACAAACGGCACCACCAGCCGGATCGGACGGTTGGGAAACCCCGTTGCATCTTGCGCCCGACTGACGCTGGTTGCGGTCAGTGCTGCCAGAACAGACAGTGCTGCCATGCAGACCTTGATTTTGTTCACTGAGTTCCTCCTACGCCGCCAAAGTCACGCCCGCCTGCTCGCAGGTATTGGCGATATCGCTCACTGTCACCCGGCGCATATCGCGCACGTAACGAAGATCATCGTAATCCGTGCCACGATGCATGGTGCAGCGGTTATCCCACATCACCAATTCGTTGGGACGCCAGCGGTGGGTATAAACAAACTGCCGCTGCGTCACATGGTCCAGTAAACGGTCGATCAACACGCGACCCTCGTCATCCGGCATGCCGAAAATACGCCCCGCGTGGGAGGCCACGTAGAGCGATTTGCGTTGATTCTGCGGGATCAGGCGCACCAGCATTTGCGGCACCGGCGGCAGGCGACGGCGTTCGTCTTCGTTAAAATCGTTGAAACCGCTGCGCTGGCGCGAGGTGGCGATCCAGTGCTCGACGATCAATCCTTCAAAGGCTTTTTTTTCTTTGTCCGGGAGCGCGTCGTAGGCCGCGCGCTGATCCGCAAATTCGGTGTGGCCGCCGACAGGCGCCGTGGTGCGCGCATGCAGTAACGAGGTCAATGCCGGCAGGCGTTTGAACGAGCTGTCGGTATGCCACAGTTTGTTACCGGCCTTGTACATGCGCTGACGGCTGTCCGCTGCCCAAATTTTGCCGTCGGCCGTGAGATTGGAAATATCCGAGAACGCGCCGTCGAAGCGGCTCGGCGTGGCCTTCGGGTCCAGCGTGCGTTCTTTTTCAATCGGCCCGAAGCGTTCGGCGAACGCGAGTTGTTGCTGCTGGCTGATATCCTGATTCGGGAAGATCAACACGGAAAATTTCCAGAACGCGTTTGCGATGGCGGCAAAGTCGGCATCGGGCACCGGCCGTGTCAGGTCTATATCGCCGATCTCGGCGGCAAAATCGGGGGTGATAGGAGAAATGGTAACGGGCATCAGATTTTCAGTGTGAACAATTCAGGCCGGGCGTAAGACTAGGCGTAAGCCTACTCCTTGCCTCCCGGCATCGCAATTGCGCGCCCTACTCGACTTTGATATTCGCGTCCTTCACGACTTTCGACCACTTCGCGATCTCGCTCTTGATATAAACGCTGAATTGCTCCGGCGGCATGCCGCCGATTTCCGATCCCTCGGCCAACAGGCGTTTGCGCAGTTCGTTGGAGTGCAATGCGGCAACGATTTCGCGATGCAGCCGCTCGATGATCGGCTTGGGCGTGCGCGCCGGCGCCACCATGGCTTGCCACGAGGACGACTCATAACCCGGCACCGTCTCGGCTATGGGCGGGGCCTCCTGCCACGACGCCAGGCGCTTCACGCTGGTAACGCCCAGCACCTTGAGCTTGCCCGCTTTGGCATGCGTGAGTATCACCGCGGGTTGCGCGAACGTCGAGTGAATTTGCCCGCCCACCAGATCGGTGACGGATTGCGACGCGCCTTTATACGGCACGTGTATCAGATCGATCTTCGCCAGATTGAGAAACAAAGCACCCGCGAGGTGTGCGCCGCCGCCGGTGCCGGATGAGGCGTAGTTCAACTGTCCCGGCTTGGCGCGCGCCAGCGCCACGAATTCCTTCACCGAATTGGCAGCGACGGACGGATGCGTGACCAGAAAATACGGATTGCTCGACGTCAGCGTGATCGGCGCGAAATCACGCAACGGATCGTACGGCAATTTGCTGTTGACCGCGACATTGGTGGCCAGCGTGCTGATGGTGCCGCAGAAAATGGTGTAGCCATCCGCAGGCGCGTCCTTGGCCATCACCGCCGCGATCACACCGCCACCGCCCGCGCGATTATCAACGATCACCTGCTGGCCAAATGCTTCGGACAATTTTTGCGCCAGCGAGCGCGCCATGATGTCGGTTGCGCCGCCCGGCACAAACGGCACGATCAAGCGAATGGGCTTGACGGGATACGCCTGCCCTTGCGCCATGCCCGCAGTGGAAAACAGTGCACATAATATAACATTATTCAATAAAAACAAGTGCTTATACATTATTTAATGGCGGATTCAAGTCTGAAGTGCAACCGCGTTATGATGCGAGTGTAGCTTCTTCCAGAAGACTTCGTGGGGTGTTTTGAAGCCGAGGCATTTTCTGGGGCGATGGTTGAGGTAGTGCATGGCGGCAGAGATGTCTTT
>CAMDDY010000559.1 GCA_945893125.1 Bordetella parapertussis | reverse complement strand
GCAGGCGTTGAAGTCGCGGACAATCTGCGCAGCCTGGTGGATGCGGCTCAACATGCCATGCGGCGGAGCGGCGCAAAACCCGGCTAAAGAACAAGGGAAAACTTCCAGGAGGCATCATGGCAACAGTTTGTTTCAGATATGCGCTGGCGTGCGGCTTGTTCGCGAGCCTGCCGGGTCCGGTGGCGTTGGCGCAATCGTACCCGACAAAAGCGATCCGGCTGGTGGTTCCGCTTGCACCCGGCGGCGGCGGCGACCTCGTGGCCCGGCTCCTGGCGCAAAAAATATCGGAGCCTTTGGGACAAGCCGTTCTGGTGGACAACCGGCCCGGCGGCTCGACCATCATCGGGACCGAGCTGGTCGCGCGTTCACAACCGGATGGATACACGCTGGTGATGGCAACCAGCAGTCACGGCATCAATCCGAGCCTCTATAAGTTGCCATTCGATCCGGTGAAAGACTTCAGCGGCGTGTGTTTCTTCGGCACCGCGTCCATGCTGCTGACGGTCCATCCGAACGTTCCGGCAAAAAACCTCAAGGAACTCATCGCCGTCGCGAAAGCCCAGCCGGGAAAACTAAATTATGCGTCCAGCGGCACCGCGAGCATCGTACATCTTGCCGGAGAATTGTTCAATATGAGCGCGGGCATCAAGACCGTGCATATTCCGTACAAGGGCACCGGCCCCGCACTGACGGACTTCCTCGGCGGACAGGTGGACATGATGTTCGCGAGTCCTGCGCCGACCTTGCCGCACGTGAAAACCGGCAAGCTGCGCGCCATCGCCATGGCGAGCGCGGAACGCTCCCCGGCGCTGCCCAATCTGCCAACCATTGCCGAGTCCGGATTTCCCGGGTTCGAGGCATCGACCTTTTTCGCCGTGCTGGGCCCGGCGAATCTGCCTCCCGCCGTGGTCAGCAGACTCAGCACGGAAATGATGAAAGCCGCGCAACATGCCGATATCAAAGAGCGGCTTGCGGGCGAAGCCCTCACCGTGATCGGCGGCACGCCGCAGCAGGCGATGGCCCACGTCGAAGCCGAAATTTCGCGCTGGACGAAAGTGGTCAAGAATTCGGGGATCAAGGCAAATTAAGTGATTGGGCACGGCTTAACGCCCGTGCCTTGCTTGAACAACGCAGTCAGTTCGGGTTTCGCCTCCAGGATGCAGAGCGCCATCAACCGTGCCACGTCCGCGTCGTGCAGCCAGCGGTTATTGCATTGTGCGGAGGAGCAGTCGCCCGCCACCCGTCCCACTGCCGCGCAATAGTAAAAGCTGTGGTCGGCGGTTTCCTTGTTCACGGGCTTGAACTTGTGGTCATCCCAACTCGGCTTGGTCACTACTTCTTCGTGCGCAAAAATGGGGATCGCTCCCACTTCCCGAGGCTGTGAATAAATCGTGACTTGCGCTGACATTCCGTGTCGGCTTTGGTCGAGCGCTTGGTTTTGGGGAAGGTGCGTCGAAACCGAGTCGGTGGCATAACAGTCACAGGCCGCCAGTCGCTGTTACATATCAATTTTCGCCGAACGGACAAATGACGGCCTGATACGGCTTGGATAAACTGTCCGGGTTTTCTGGTTCTCGATTTAGAAACGGGCAGTGTGATTAGTCAAATAAAATCAATTACTTATATGTCGCACCAAAGAATTTATCGCTTATTGATGAAGAGACAGATTTGTCTCTTCACTAACTGTTGGGCGCCATTGGCAATGCCCGTAACTATCCCTGCAACTCAACGCAAGTTGCGAGAAGCGCAGTTTTTTATTTCGAAACTAGAAAAGCACGAATGCGCTTTAGACGGAGGCTCTCGTGAAGAGGCAGAGTTCTACTTTAGCGCCTTTCTTTCTGCCGCTAGAAGCGTAACATTTGTGCTTGAGGCGGAACAACAAGCCAGCTACAAAGAGTGGTCGCCGATCTGGCGCGCTACCAGATCTGACCGTGAGCGCCTTCTGCTCAGTCGATTCACTGACGCACGCAACCGTGCGCTCAAGCGCGAAACACCACCTGTCGCAACTGATCGGTCTGCATTTCCTCCGCAGCCGTCAGATGCTTTACCTCCAGAATTGCAGGCCTTCTTCTTTGACGAGGATGCGCCGCCCGTTTATGGGTTCAGAGCACTAAAGTGCCGTTTGACGCCAGACGACCCAGAGGAACACGTTGTTCCACTTTGTCGGGTTATTGGGGTCACCCTTGGGATACAGCAAGCGTAGCCCGGATGAAACGAAGTGCAATCCGGGGTTCAGCAATTCTGTGTTACACCCGCTCCCCGGAATACGCTGCGCTTCTTCCGGGCTACAGCAAGTAGTTCCAGCTTACGCGCAGTTGGGATTCCCTATAGCCGCCAGTCGTCTAATTCGGCGCAGGGTCGAGAAGAACCCGACGCACGCATGCTCTGGCACGGCTCGTCAGATGATATTCAGCGCCCGGCCGTACCCAGCAGCTTCGCGAAATCACGCATATCGGTTTCGCGTTCCATCACGGCCACGCGCGTGACGATTTCATCCGCGACGGTCGGCGTGATGATGGGCGCGGACTGCTTTATAAATTTGCGAGTCACATCGTCCCAAGTCATCGGGTTGTTGGGGTCGCCCTTGGGATACAACACCTCGCGATAAAAAACACCGCGCGCTGTTTTGACTTCAACCGCCGCAGGTCGCCCGCCCTGCTTGAACAACGCTGTCAGTTCGGGCTTGGCCTCCAACGTGCAGAGCGCCATCAGGCGCGCCACATCGGCGTCACGCAGCCAGCGCTCGTTGAATTGTTCGGAGGTGCAGTCGCCCGCCACCAGCCCCACCGCCGTGCAGTAGTAAAAGCTGTGGTCGGCGGTTTCCTTATTCACCGGCTTGAACTTGTGGTCGTCCCAGCTCGGCTTGGTCACGGCTTCTTCGTGCGCAAAAATACGAATCGCTTCTACTTCATGCGGCTTGATGTGATGCGCCTCGCGCAACTCGATGGCGGCCTGCACCATTGCGGGCGTCATGCCTTCGACCGGATAGGGCTTGAGGCCAATTTTCAGGATGCGAAAATCGCCCGCGCGCGGCACCAGCGGCTCGACATCCACCCCGCCCGCCACTGCGTGCGCAAATCCGTATGGGCCTTCGAGCAGCGTGGTGCATCCCGTGAACCCCTGTCGCGCCAGCAGCGCATACAGTATCGCCTGACTGGCGACGATGGGCGCGGACAACGCCTTGTCCATGGGAATGTCGCCGTGGCGGATTTCCGCGAAGGTGTTTGAGCGCGCGCCAGCGAGCGCAATCGCATGCCCGGTTTGCTGTGCATTCAAACCCAGCATGCGCGCCGCGCCGGCCGCGCCTGCATACGAACACGCGGCCGTGTGATGCCAGCCGCGATGCCACAGATTTTTGGCCACCGGCAAATCCGAAAAGCGCATCTGCACTTCGTACGCGGCAATCATGCCGAGCAAAAACTCCATGCCCGACCGCCCTGCCCACTCGGCGGCTGCGAGCACGGTGGCAATGGTGTCACTCGGATGCGCTGTCCAGGCTGGGCCAAAATAGACATCGTT
>CAMDDY010000558.1 GCA_945893125.1 Bordetella parapertussis | reverse complement strand
CTGTTCAAATATTTGACCGGTGGCGACATCGTGCATGTGCCGTATAAAGGCGCGGGGCCGGCGATGATCGATGTGGTGGGCGGCCACGTGGACATGATGTTCGAGGGCGCGGCGATCAATTACGCCAAAGACGGCAAGGTGCGCGCGCTGGCGGTGAGCAGCGCGCGCCGTTCGCCGGTGGCGCCTGATTTGCCGACGATGCAGGAGGCCGGCGTGCCGGGTTATGAATCAACCATCTGGTTCGGCATCGTCGCGCCGGCAGCGACGCCGGCGCCTATCGTCACTCGCTTGTCGCAGGAGATGGTCAAGGCGCTGGCGCAACCGGCGTTGCGCGAACGCCTTTCCACCGTCAATCTGATCGGCACCACGCCGGACGCCTTTGCGGCGCACATCCGCGCGGAGATTCCCAAGTGGCGCAAGGTGATTGAAAGCGCGAAGATCCGGTTTGATTAGATTCAGGCGTTGCCATAGCATGAAATTCTCTCACTCCGTCGTTCCCGCGCAGGCGGGAACCCATAACACATTAACCCCACGCGACACTGTTGGTATACCGCCTTCGCGGGCAGGGCAGTGTTGAGAAACCTGAAACTTAAATGAAGCCACTTTCCATCGCCATCATCGGCGCAGGTATCGGCGGTCTCGCCGCCGCGGCCTTGCTGTTGCGCCAGGGCTTTGGCGTGCGCGTGTATGAACAAGCGCCCGCGTTTGCGCGCGTCGGCGCGGGCATTCAGATGGCGCCGAACGCGGTGAAAGTGCTGCGAGCGCTGGGCGTTGAAGACTTTTTGCGGCGCACGGCTTTTCGTTCCGAACGCGCGCTGAGCCGCGTGTGGGACAGCGGTAAAATCACCAGCGATCTGCCGCTGGGTGATGCGGTGGAAACAAAATTCGACGCGCCGTATTTTTTTCTGCACCGCGCGGATTTGCATGAGGCGATTGCTTCAGTGGTACCCGCAAGTTTAGTGCAGTTGAATCGCAAACTGACCGGCTTTGAGCAGCACGAAAACAACGTCACGCTGACCTTCGCCGATGGCACGCACGAAACCGCCGACGCGGTGATCGCCGCCGACGGCGTGCATTCGCTGGTGCGCGAATTGCTGCTCGGTCCCGAGCACGCGCATTTCACCGGCAAGGTGGCGTATCGCACCACCTTCAAGGCCGAGCGCATGAAAGGGGTGCATGTACCCGTGGTGCGCACCAAATGGTGGGGCGCGGACCGGCACATGGTGATTTATCCGGTGACGGCGGATCGAGATGAAATTTATTTTGTCACCAGCCAACCGGAAAAGGCCGAGTGGCGCACGGCGGAATCATGGTCAGCGAAAGGTGATCTGGATGCGTTGCGCGCGAGTTTCGCCGGCTTTCATCCCGAAGTGCAGGCAGTGCTTAACGCCGCGACAGAGGTGCATAAGTGGGCGTTGTTCGAGCGCGATCCGTTGCCGGGTTGGGGTCATGGACGTGTGATTCTCTTGGGCGATGCGTGTCACCCGATGACGCCGTACATGGCGCAGGGTGCGGCATCCGCGCTGGAAGACGCGATGGTGTTAAGCCGTTGCATGGAGGGCGTCGATAATGACGGCATTGCCGCCGCGCTCAAGCGTTATGAAGCCACGCGCAAGCCGCGCACTTCGAAGATACAAATGCAGTCGAGCAAAAACACTTGGCTAAAGGGAGAAATAAAAGGCGAAACCGATCCGGCGTGGGTGTATGGGTATGATGCGTGTACGGCGGATTTGGCCGCTTGATTCTCATAGTAGCGAAGGAATAAAAAAGTGAATAAAAACATACGCTTATATTGTATAAGTGTCATACTGTTCGGTGTCGCGGGTAGCGCCTGGGCGCAGGCGCCGTATCCGGTTAAGCCGATACGCATTGTTGTCGCGCTGGCCGCGGGCGGCGGCGTGGATACCTCCGCGCGCATGCTGGGGCAAAAATTTACCGAAGCGTGGGGCCAGCAAGTGGTGGCGGAAAACCGGCCCGGCGCGGGCGGCACCATTGCCACTGAAATCGTCGCGCGCGCCGCCCCCGATGGTCACACGCTGCTGATGACGTCGATGGGGCACACCATCACGCCGGCGATGTACAAACTGAGCTACGACAACATCAAGGATTTTTCGCCGATATCGCTGTTCGTGCAATCGGCGAGCGTGTTGTCGGTGCATCCGTCGTTGCCGGTGAAGAGCGTGAAAGATTTGCTGTCGTTTGCCAGGGCGAAGCCGAACGAACTGTTGTTTTCGTCATCGGGCAACGGCAGCGGCCAGCATCTGACCGTGGAAATGCTGAATCGCATGGCGGGGCTGCAACTGGTGCATGTGCCGTATAAGGGCACAGCGCCGAGTATTCTGGATTTGGTGGCGGGGCGGGTTTCGGGTTCGGCCGCCAGCGCGATATCGACCCTGCCGCATGCGCGCGCGGGCAGGCTGCGCGCGCTGGCGATCACGGGTGCGAAGCGCTCGCCATCCGCGCCGGAGCTGCCCACGATTGCCGAAGCGGGCGTGCCCGGATTCGCGCTCGATCAATGGTACGGTTTGCTCGCACCTGCCGGAACACCCAAGGAAATCATCGGAAGACTGCACGGCGAAGTCGCGAAAATGACAGCTGACCCCGCGTCGAAGGAGCGCCTGATGACAATGGGACTTGACCCGATTGGCAGCACGCCGGAAGCGTTTACGGCGTATCTGCAAACCGAAACCGTGAAGTGGGGCAAGCTGGTGCGCGACGCGGGCATCCGCGCGAATTAGAGCGATCCATCAAGGCGATCCATCATGAACGTCGGCGAAGGCATACTCATTGTGTGGGCGGATATTCCGTCTGAGATCAAGGACGATTACAACGCGTGGGCGGAGGGGTCAAACCCAGCCCAACAGCCGCGCGATCCAGACGGATAGCAAAAACACGCCGGCGAACGCCCACGGGCGCGTGCCGATGCGCCACGGGGTGCTGATACGGCGCCCGGTCAGTGCCTCGTAACCCAGTTGCATTCCATGCACCAGCACCAGCGCGAGCAATGGCATAAGGCCGGGATTAAACTGCATGGCGGCGAGAAAATCGCCTTCCACCAGCGCGGCGCAGGCGCGCGTGCCGCCACACAGCGGGCAGGGCTGCCCGGTTGCGTGGCGAAATACGCACAGTTGAATATCGTTAAACCGAACCAACACCGGCGCGGCAACCATCGCGAGCGGCAGGCTCAGCGTGAGCACTGCGCGCCATTGCCGCTCGGGGCGATCCAGTTCCCGCGCATTATTCATGCATTACCCCTGTGTTGCTTACGCGGGCGTGTCCCCGACCATCTGCATGGCCATGTGGTACATGCCGATAAACGCGATGGGCAGGGTCAGGACAATGCCGATGCCGCAGAGGATCGCGCCCAGCGAGCCGATAAGCCCCAGCACAAACGCGCATAACGCCGACGCCACCAGATTCGCCTTGACGATATCCCACGCACGCTTTAACGCGTTGATGCCGTCTTTCTCGCCCAGCATCACCAGGTACACCGCAGTCATCGGCAGCGCCATGATAAGCAGGC
>CAMDDY010000557.1 GCA_945893125.1 Bordetella parapertussis | reverse complement strand
GACCACGGCGCTGGATGTGACCATACAGGCGCAAGTGCTCGATTTGCTGAGGGAACTGCAAAAAGAACGCCAGATGTCGGTGCTGCTGATCACGCATGACTTGGGCGTAGTGGCGGATGTCGCGCATCGTGTCGCGGTGATGTACGCGGGCGAAATCGTGGAAACCGCGACGAGCAGCGAATTTTTTGCCTCGCCCAAACATCCGTATGCGCAAAAACTGTTCGACTCATTGCCCACGGTGCGCAAGCGTGGACGTCCGCTGGCGGTGATTGCGGGTTCGGTGCCGCCGCTGACGCAGGCGTTTGCCGGCTGCCGCTTTGTCGAGCGCTGCGAGCGTGTGTTGCCGCATTGTGCGAGCGCCGTGCCCGCGTGGGTAGATATCGGTGAAGCGCGCGGTGTGCGGTGTCATCTGCATGCCGCTGGCAGGATGGAGGATTCAGGCGCGAGGATGGAGCAGGCGGTGGTGGCCGCGCCCCAGGTCGCGCAAGCCGGCGGGGTTGTCACTGCGCCGGGTGATGCGTTGCTGCGCGTCAGCGATCTCAAAATTCATTTTCCGATACGCAAAGGCGTGCTCAAGCGCACGGTAGGCCACGTGAAAGCGGTCGATGGTGTGAGTCTTGCCATCGCGCGCGGCCGCACGCTGGGGCTGGTGGGCGAATCCGGCTGCGGCAAGACCACCATCGGCAAGGGCGTGCTGCGCCTGATCGAACCGACGTCCGGCCAGGTGCTGTATGACGGCGAGGACTTGGCCAGCCTTGGGCGCGCGCAATTGCGCAGCCGGCGCCGTCATGTGCAGATTATTTTTCAGGACCCTTACGCATCGCTCAACCCGCGTATGCGCGTGGCCGAGACCATCGACGAAGGCATGGCTGCGCTGAACGTGGGCGGCACTCGCCAGCAACGCATGACGCGCATCGATGCCTTGCTCGCTGAAGTGGGATTGTCGCCTGACGTGAAGTTCCGCTATCCGCACGAATTTTCTGGTGGGCAGCGGCAACGCATTGCCATTGCGCGTGCGCTGGCGGTGGAGCCGCAGTTAATTATTTGCGACGAGCCGACCAGCGCGCTGGATGTGTCGGTGCAGGCGCAGATACTTAACCTGTTGAAGGATTTGCAGGCGCGCAAGGGATTGTCGTACCTGTTCATTACGCACAACATCTCAGTGGTGGAATTCGTCGCGCACGAACTGGCGGTGATGTATCTGGGCCGCATCGTCGAACATGGCCTGGTGGATGAGGTGTTGCGCGAGCCGCGTCACCCGTATACCCGCGCGTTGTTGTCTGCCGTGCCGGACGTGGATCCCGTCACACAGCGCCAGGTGATCCGTCTGCAAGGCGACCTGCCGTCACCGGTGAATCCGCCGGCGGGCTGTCATTTTCATCCGCGCTGCATACAGGCGATGGCGCGGTGCAAGGAAGTTTATCCGTCGTTAGCGGACTACAGCCCGACACACGCAGGCTGCTGTCACCTATACAACCAGGAATAAGCGGGCCTTGCGGCCCGCGTAAGGCGCCTAACGCGGGCGCGTAGAGCGCCCTACCGGCTGGCGGTGCGTGCGATGGGCTTGCGTGCGGCTGGCTTGGCTGCCGCCGGCTTGGCCGGCACACGCGTCACCACTCTGCGCGCGGGAGCCGCTTTTTGCGCGGGCGCGCGTGCCGCCACCGGCACCATGGCGGCTATGGTGGCCACTTCGGCCAACTCGGGTTGCAGTTCGCCAAGCGACGGCACCAGTATGGTCTGGCCCGTGGCGATGTGCCGGCGCCCGCCGATATTGTTTGCCCGATTCAGTTCGGCCACGGAAATATGGTGTTGCGCGGCAATCGTTTCAGGACGTTCCCCTGCTTTGACAGTGTAGGTTTTCCACGAGGCAAGGGGCTTGTCTTCGTTCTCGCTGAGGTTGGCCATGAACGTTGCAACCTTGTTCCGGGGCAACACGATGGTTTCGGCGCTATTGGCGTTGATCACCGGCCTGGTATGCGCCGGATTCAAAAACTTGAATTCATCGGGCGTCATCTCGGCGAATTTCGCGGCTACCGCAACATCGATATGGCGCTTGACGGTAACCGCCTGAATGGCGGGTTCGTTTGGAATGGTGGCCAGATTGAGTCCGAAGCGCGCCGGATCGGCAATGATGTTTTTCACCGCGATCAGCTTGGGCAGGTAGTTGCGTGTTTCCGCAGGCATGTTGGTCAGGCTTAGATAATTGGCGGATAAGCCCTTGGCCTGGTTGCGGTCAACGGCGCGTTGCACCGCGCCTTCGCCCCAGTTATACGAGGCGAGCGCCAGTTCCCAATCCTTGAACATGCCGTGCAGGTTTTGCAGGTAATCCAGCGCAGCGCCGGTGGCGGCGATCACATCACGCCGTCCGTCGTACCAGCCGTTTTGCTTGAGACCGTAATTTTTGCCGGTGGACGGAATGAACTGCCAGATGCCGGAGGCGTGCGCGTGGGAGTACGCCACCGGGTTGTAGGCGGATTCAATCATCGGCAGCAGCGCGATTTCGGAGGGCATGCCGCGGCGCTCGACTTCGGTGATGATGTGGTACAGGAACGGTCGGCTGTTCTCAATCATGCGCGCGAAATACTCGGGCCGGCTGGCGTAATAGGTTTCCCAGTCGTGGATCAGGTTGCTTTCCATGTGCGACATCTGAAAGCCGCCGCGTATGCGCTGCCACACATCGCGCGCTTCACGCGATGCGTTGCTGATGTCGGATGCGGTTCTATTGCCGCCCCTGGCATTGCGCAATATTTCGGGGTGCTGGTCGGCGGGCCTTGCGGATTGCGGCAGCAGCGTGGGCTCAGGTGGTACCGGCGCAGGGGTATTTGAAATCGCGGGTGTCGGCCAATGGATGAGGGACGACGAGTCGCCCTGCGCCACCTTGGCTGATGCCGTGGCGCCATCAGCGTTTGTGCCGGAGAGTTGGGCGCACCCGGCGCTGAATAACATCGCGCCGCTAACCAAGGATGCAACAAGCAATTTAGGCAACACTAAAGTCCTGCACGGAAGTTCAAACATCAGGAGGCACTCCGTTCAGATTAACTCGCGCATGGTAACGGCTGAGGCCGCAGGCGTCAAGTAAAATTGTTGTTTAAAAACAATAACTTAAAACATTGCTTTGAAGGGCGGGCAGACCTTTAGCCGCAAAGCTGACATTATCAGAAATTATTTTTCCATTCACGGATCGTGGCGAGCACGCTGACCGGATCGGAGAGCGGATTTCCGGCGTGCCGGCTGGCGCTGGCGATCACGCCGGCTTCGGCGCAACGCACAAACGGATTGGTCGCGCGTTCCAGTGCAATGGTGGTGGGGACGGTGGGCACATCCACTTCGCGCATGGCTTGGGCCCGCGCGTCCCAATCCGCCAGCGCGTGGTTCGTCGGGTCGGCGGCGCGGGCGAAGCGTATGTTCGACAGCGTGTACTCGTGCGTGCAATACACCCGCGTGTCGTCAGGCAAACGCATGAACTTGCCGAGGGAGTCGTGCATTTGCGCGGGTGTGCCCTCGAACAGCCGCCCGCAACCGGCGGCGAACAGGGTGTCG
>CAMDDY010000556.1 GCA_945893125.1 Bordetella parapertussis | reverse complement strand
AAGAGAATGAAGTGGCTCGCCGTGCACACCTAGCGTGGCATCCTGATCTGGAGTCCTTCGTGCGGTCGCCGGATTGCGCACTCGTTCGCGTTACGGTCAGGGAGTATCAAGTCGTCGGTGCAATTGATGACGTCAAATGGTGGCGCATCGACGATCTAGCTGGCGCCTGGCAAGGTGCCGCGATGGCCGACGAGCGTCAGCTATGTGGAAACTCGGATGTCTCTTTAGGGTCGAATTGAGTCGATCACGATAAACCCAAACGAGTGGCCGCTTTTTCGTCTGTGAGCGCTTGATATTAGAAGCGCTCGGATGGCGTCTGTCAGGTCGATGACATCTCTGCGGATTACACGCTGAATACCATTGTTCGCTGGCGCGTTCTCAGATCACGCCTTCGGATTTGCAGGCGTCCAATTCCTCTTGGGTGTGGCCTAACCATTCGCCGAAAATAGCATCGTTGCTGGCACCCGGCGGCAGTGGCCGTAGGATGGGTGAAACCCATCACAACCCAAGCCCACCCCGTACCAGCCATGTGCATCCTCGTGCGTCGCTTCAGGAGTTCGTCAGTACGCCTCGACGCGATTGTATTTGGATGGGTTTCACCCATCCTACGGTAACTACTTTTGCGGGGTTAATCTTTCAGGTTTAAATCACGCCTTCAGACTTGCACGCCGCCAATTCCTCTTGTGTATGGCCGAGCCATTCGCCGAAGATGGCTTCATTGCTGGCGCCCAGCGGCAGGCTGGGCTCGATGGGCTTGCGTGGCGCGCCCTCGAACACCAGCGGTGAATGCGGCAACACCACGCGGCCCATGGCGGGATGATCGACCCATTGCAGACTGCCGCGCGCGTGCATGTTTTCATCACTCATGACTTCGGACAGCGTGCGCACCGCCGCGCATGGCACCGCCGCCTTCAGCATGCGCAGCGCCACGTCGTGCTTGGTTTGCGTCTTGCTCCAACTTTCGATCAGTTCGTCCACGGCGGCCATGTTGGCGACGCGCGTCGAACGCGTGAGGAAGCGCGGATCATTCTTGAGATCGGATCGGCCCATGACATCGAGAATCGCGCGAAAGTGATGGTCGCCCGGCGCATTGAGCACCACGTAGCCGTCCTTCGTCTGATAGGCGTTGTAAGGCGCTATGCCGAGACCGGCATGGCGGTTGCCGGTGCGCGCGGGTGCGGCGTCGCCGCGCGCATGCAGCATGCCGAGATTGGAGGCGAGTGACGCATAGTTTGCGTCCTGCATCGAGATTTCAACGACACGGCCCTTGCCGGTGCGTTCGCGTTCATACAACGCGGTGATAATCGCGGCGTAAAGATGAATGCCCGCGCTGAAATCACACAGCGCCGCACCCGATTTCACCGGCGGCTGATCCGCAAACCCGGTTGAATCCATGATGCCGCACATCGCCTGCATCACCAGATCCATCGCAGGGTAGTCGCGATACGGGCCGGATTTTCCGTAGCCGGTGCTTGCACCGTAGATCAGCCGCGGATTGATTTTGTGCAAATCCGCCGCGCCAATGCCGAGGCGGTCGGTGACGCCGGGCGCGAAGTTTTCCACCACGATGTCGGCGCGCGCCACCATTTCGCGGAACAGCGCGAGGCCTTTTTCCGTTTTGAGATTGAGCGTCCCCGGCTTCTTGTTGGAATTCAACATCGCAAAGGGGAGATCAGCCCCGCCCATGTCGCCGCGGCTGCGCAGATGCTCGCCCTCCAGCGGTTCGACCTTGATGACGTTGGCGCCCGCCATCGCCATCAGAAACGTGGCGTAGGGGCCAGCGTAGATGTGCGAAAGGTCGATCACCGTGATACCCGATAGCGGGTACTGCGGTTCTACAGTGTTGTTCGCTGCGGGTGCGTCTATCGACAAGCTGCCTCCAGAACTATTTTTCATAACATATTGATTATAAACAATAATTTCTATTGAACACCTACCGCACGTGCGAGCACCCGCTGCGCGGTGCGATAGTGGGGCCGGTCGAGCATCTTGCCATCCACCGCAACCACGCCCGCGCCGGGCGTGGCATCGAATGCCGCGATCACCCGCCGCGCCGCTTCGACATCCGCCACCAATGGGGTAAACGCCTCGTTGATAACCGCGATCTGATCGGGATGAATCGCCGCCTTCGCAGAAAAACCGCTGCGTAGCGCCTCAACCGCCTCCTTCCTCAAACCGGCAGGATCACGAAAGTTGGTGTAGACCGCGTCGACTGCAACGACCGAGGCCGCTGCCGCTGCAAACAAACACAGCGAACGCGCCAGCAGATAGGGCGCGGCATATCGTCCGTCCTCGTCGCGATTGGTGATCGCGCCCAGGTCTGCCGCAAGGTCTTCGCCGCCCCACAACATGCCGCACAGGCGCGGGATCGGCGGGTTGTCATAACTCCCAAGGCCGAACAACGAACCGCCGGTTTCGGTGACGATGGGCAGAATGCGAATGTCGCCAGGCGGCAAGCCTTCCCGTGCCTCAAGCGCTGTCAGATAGTGCGAGACAAGACGCACGTCATCTCCACCACGACATTTCGGCAGCATGATGCCGAAGGGGCGTGCCTTGACCACTGCGGCGAGATCAAGCAATGCCGCAGGTGTGTCCAGCGCGTTGATGCGCACGAACAGTTTCATGCGTGCGCCGGCGGCGAGCGTCGCAGCGCACAGTTCGCGCGCGACGGGCTTGCGTTGTTGGGCCACGGAGTCTTCGAGATCTAGAATCAGCGCGTCGGCGGCAGATGCCAGGCCCTTGGCGATCTTGCGTTCATCGTCGCCGGGGACGAAAAGTAGGGAGCGCATGATGTGATGATAAGTGCGCTAAAAATTACCCATGCCGAGGAAGCCGTCTCGCGGAAAGTCTTTCATAATTTTTTTGCCGACGAGGTCTTTTAACGTCTCGGTGGTGCCGCCGCCGAGTGTGCCGTAGCGCGCGCCGCGATAAAAGCGCGACACCGGGAATTCGTCGGTGAAACCATAACCGCCATGCACCTGAATCGCTTCACTGGTCACCCGCAGCGACATTTCGTTCACCGTGATTTTCGCCACTGCGGCCAGGTACGGGTCAGGAAACGGATTCGCCGATGCCGCCGCGCGATACAGCACCGAGCGGCTGGCTTCGATGTCGCGGTACATTTCCGCGAGCTTATGGCGCATCGCCTGAAACTCGCCGATCGGCCGTCCGAAGGCGCTGCGGTCGCGGGCGTACTTAACGGCTTCCTCGAATGCGCCTTCGGCAAGCCCCAGCGACACGCTGGGGTTCAGGCAGCGCTGGGTGTTGAATGCGCTGATCATCTTGCGAAAGCCCCCTTCCTTGAGAATCAGGTTTTCCAGCGGCAGTTCGCAGTTATCAAAACGAATCTCCGCCAGATTTTCGCCGCCCATGGTGTGATAACGCGCGGTGCATTCGAAACCGGGCGTGCCTCGTTCGATCAGCACGCAACCGATGCCGCCTATCCCCGGCAGTTTGTTCACGCGGGTGAAGACCACGAAAGCCTGCGCTTCGTCGACGCGGCTAATCAGCGTTTTGACGCCGTTCAGGATGATCTTGTCACCTTTGATATC
>CAMDDY010000555.1 GCA_945893125.1 Bordetella parapertussis | reverse complement strand
AGTAAAAAGGGGAGATATGAGTAGCGAAATGCGTTATGAAGCGCCGAAGTCGCTGGAGGCAGCGGTCGCGCTGCTATCGGGCGCGAGCGGCGTGGCTCGTGTGCTGGCCGGCGGCACGGATTTGCTGATCCAGATGCGTGGCGGGCGGGTCGAACCCGCGCTGCTGGTCGATATCAAGGGCATTGCCGAGATGACGTCGATCAGCGCCGAGAGTGGCGGCTTTCGCTTGGGTGCGGCTGTTACCGCGATGGAAATGTCGGAGCACACTGCGTTTGCGAAGGCGTGGCCGGGCCTGACCGAGGCGACGATGCTGATCGGCTCGTATCAGATCAAGGGGCGCGCGACGGTGGGCGGCAATTTGTGCAATGCCTCGCCGGCAGCCGATAGCGTGCCGGCGTTGATCGCGGCGGGCGCGACGGTGAGTATCGGGGGGCCGAACGGCCGGCGTGAGGTCAAAGCCGAGGACGTCGCCGTGGGGCCGGGAAAAAATTCGCTGGCGAAGGGTGAAATTGTGGTGTCGTTTTTGTTGCCGGCGCGCGCTGCGCATTCGGGCGATGCGTATCTGCGCTTTATTCCGCGCACCGAGATGGATATCGCGGTGGTCGGCGCGGGCATCAACCTGACGCTGAACGACAAAGGCATTTGCACTCACGCGCGTGTGTGCGTAGGCGCCGTGGCCGAGCGCGCGCTTCTGGTGCAGGCGGCGGCGGATGCGCTGATCGGCGGCACGGTTGACGCAGCCGCGTTGGAACGCATGGGCGCTGCCGTCAGCGCGGCGTGCCGTCCGATAGATGATAAACGCGGCACCAAGGCCTATCGAATCAAAGTCAGCGGCGTGATGGCAAAACGCGCTGCCGCCATAGCGCTCGACAGAGCACGGGGGATGAAATAATGGCAAAGCAGCATGTAAGCACCACGATCAACGGAAACCCCGTTGAATATCTATGTGAATCGCGCCAGACACTGCTGGAAGTGCTGCGTGACGAATTGCACCTCACGGGCACCAAAGAGGGTTGCGGCACCGGCGACTGCGGCGCATGCACGGTGAACGTTGACGGGCGCATGATATGTTCGTGTTTGTACCTTGGCGTTGAGGCGCAGGGCAAGTCGATCACCACCGTCGAGGGCATCGCCAATGGCGAAAAGCTGCATGTGCTGCAACGCAAGTTTGTCGAGCACGCGGCGTTGCAATGCGGTATCTGCACGCCGGGCATGCTGATCGCGGCGAAGACATTGCTGGATCGCAATAACAATCCGACCGAGGAAGAAACGCGCTACTGGCTGGCGGGCAATCTGTGCCGCTGCACGGGGTATAACCAGATCATCGAGGCGGTGCTGGATGCCGCCAAAGAAATACGGGGAGCTTAATCATGAGCGCAGTTGTGAACGAGAAGAAACTCAAAGTCGTAGGCACCCGCCCGGATCGTCCCGATGGCGTTCCCAAGGTCACGGGCACCGCGCAGTATGGCGCCGACTTTACGTTGCCCGGCATGCTGTGGGGCAAGATTCTGCGTTCGCCGCATGCGCACGCGCGCATCCGCAAGATCGACGCGTCGAAAGCGCTGGCGCTGCCGGGTGTGAAGACGGTGATTACCGCCGCTGATATTCCCGAGCAGAAGTTTGAATACCTTGGTCCTGAACGCGTGGCGGTGAATTTCTGGCATATGACGCGCAACATCATGGCGCGCGAAAAGGTGCTGTTTGAAGGCCACCCGCTGGCGGCCGTGGCGGCTGCCACGCCGGCCATTGCGGCCGAGGCGTTGAAATTGATTGAAGTTGATTACGAAGTGCTGCCGCATGTGATCGATGTGGATGAGGCGATGAAGCCCGACGCGCCGCTGCTGTTTGAAGACATGATCACGCGCGGCATTGAGCCGCCGCCCGCCAAGCCGTCGAATATTTCCAAGAAACTGGGATTCAAACTGGGCGACCCGGATGCGGCATTTGCCACGGCCGATGAGGTGATTGAAGCCAGTTTCAAAACCGCGGCGGTGCATCAGGGCTATATTGAGCCGCAGTCGTGTCTGGCGCGCGCGGATACGGATGGCCAGGCGGAGTTGTGGTCGTCGAGCCAGGGTCATTTTGTGGTGCGCACGTTTACCTGCAAATTGCTGGGTATCAAAACCGGTGATCTCCGGGTGCATCCCGCCGAAATCGGCGGCGCGTTCGGCGGCAAAACGGTGGTTTACGTGGAGCCGATCGCGGTGGCGCTGTCACGCAAAAGCGGGCACCCGGTGAAAATCATGATGACGCGCGAAGATGTGTTCAAGTCCACGGGACCGACCTCCGGTGCTTCGATGACCATTAAAGTCGGCGTCATGCGCGACGGCAAAATTGTCGCGGCGCATGGTCTGTTTAAATATCAGGCAGGCGCGTTCCCCGGCTCGCCGGTGATGAACGGCTGCATGTGCGGCTTCGCGCCGTACGACATCGCCAACGTGGAAACCGTGGGCTACGATGTGGTGTGTAATCGCCCGAAGGCCGTGGCGTATCGCGCGCCGGGTTCGCCCATCTCGGCCTTTGCCGTTGAAAGCACGCTGGATCTCGCCGCGCGAAAGATCGGCATGGACCCGCTGGCATTTCGTCTGAAAAATATCGCCAAGCCGGGCACCCCCACCGTATTCGGTACCAAACTTCAGCACGCCGGATTTGCCGAGACCCTGCAAGCGCTGCAAAAGCATCCGGGATACAACATGCCGCTGGGCAAGAATCAGGGGCGCGGCTTGGCGCTGGGTTACTGGTTTAACGGCGGCGGCGAATCCAGTGCCACGGTACACATCAATGAAGACGGCACGGCAGTGGTCGCCACCGGCAGCCCGGATATCGGCGGCTCGCGTGCTTCCACCGCGCAGATGGCGGCTGAAACGCTGGGCATCGAGTACGACCGCGTGCGACCGATTATTGCCGACACCAACTCGGTGGGCTACACCCAGGCCACCGGCGGCTCGCGCGTCACGTTCGCCACCGGCATCACGGTGATTAATGCCTGCAACAAAGTGATCGACGACATGTGCGCGCGCGTGGCGAAGCTATGGAAAATCGACCGCGCCGATGTGATCTGGGAAGACGGTTGCGCGCGGCCCGCCGGTAAACACGCGGGTGAGTTTGAACCCATGCCGTTAAAAGCCATTGCCGCCAAGCGCACGGCCACGGGCGGGCCGATCACCGCGTCGGCGTCGATCAACGCCGAAGGTCAGGCGCCGGGATTCTCTGCGCAGTTTTGCGATGTCGAAGTTGATCCCGAAACCGGCTACGTCAAGATTCTGCGTTACGTCGCGGCGCAGGACGTGGGCCGGGCGATACATCCGAGTTATTGCGAAGGGCAAATTCACGGCGGCGTGGTGCAAGGCATCGGCTGGGCGCTGAACGAGGAATACATTTACGATAAAAACGGTCGCCTTGAGAATGCCGGATTTCTTGACTATCGCATGCCAGTGGCGTCGGATTTACCGATGATCGAATCGATCATCGTCGAAGTGCCGAATCCGAACCATCCGTACGGCGTGAAGGGGGTAGCCGAGGCCAATATCGTGCCGCCGATGGCTGCCATCG
>CAMDDY010000554.1 GCA_945893125.1 Bordetella parapertussis | reverse complement strand
CGACGGTGTGACGCACATGCAGCTTGGCCAGATCGTTGTTGCTCAGGTCGTGCGTTTTAAGCCCGGCACGACGCAGCGCGCGCACCAGCCGCGCGGTTTCGTCGCGATTGCTCACCTGCACGCCGACGAACACCTGCGCGCTGCCGGGATCGTCGTAGCGGTAATTAAATTCGGTGACGTTGCGCGGCCCGAGCAATTCACAAAACGCCTTGAAGCTGCCGGGCTTTTCGGGAATGGTCACCGCGAGGATGGCTTCACGGTGTTCGCCGAGCTCGGCTTCTTCCGCCACAAAACGCAGGCGGTCGAAATTCATGTTGGCGCCGCTGGCCACCGCCACCAGCGTTTGGCCTTTGGCGCGTGACTTCTCGGCGTACGCTTTCGCGCCGGCAATCGCCAGCGCGCCCGCGGGCTCGAGGATCACGCGGGTATCGGTGAACACGTCCTTGATCGCCGCGCACATGGCGTCGGTATCGACGCGGATGATTTCATCCACCAGCGTGCGGCACAGGCGGAAGGTTTCAACACCCACCTGCTTGACCGCCACGCCGTCGGCGAACAAACCCACCTGATCGAGCCTGACACGGCGGCGCGCCTTTAACGATTGGTACATCGCATCGGCGTCTTCCGGTTCGACGCCGATGATTTTGATTTCGGGCCGCAGGCGTTTTACGTACGCCGCGATACCCGCAATCAAACCGCCACCGCCCACCGGCACAAAAATCGCGTGGATGGGATCGCCATGCTGCCGCAGAATTTCCAAGCCGATGGTGCCCTGGCCTGCGATCACGTCCGGGTCGTCATACGGGTGAACAAACGTAAGTTTTTGTTTTTGTTCAATAATTTTTGCGTGCGTATAAGCGGCATCATATGAGTCGCCATACAGCACCACCTGCGCACCGCGCGCCCGCACGGCATCCACCTTGATTTGCGGCGTGGTCACCGGCATCACGATCGTCGCTTTGCAGCGTAACTTCTGCGCCGCCAGCGCCACGCCCTGCGCGTGGTTGCCGGCGGAAGCCGCGATCACGCCGCGATCCCGCGCCGCCTTCGGCAGACGCACCATTTTGTTGTACGCGCCGCGCAGCTTGAACGAAAACACCGGCTGCAAATCCTCGCGCTTGATGAGCACGCGGTTGTGCAGGCGTTTGGACAGATTGGGGGCGAAGTCCAGCGGTGATTCGATGGCCACGTCGTAAACGCGGGCGCCGAGGATGCGCTGGAGGTAATCGGGGGCTTTCATAGAGCGCTAGGTTAGCAGGATTCGGCGTCAGAATGTACCATTGCGTCTGTACAGCCCTCACAGAGAAGTTTATCATCCGCCCATGAACCAGAATGAGATGAAACAAGCCGCCGCCGAAGCCGCGATACGCTATGTCGAAGACGGCAGCGTGGTCGGTGTCGGCACCGGCTCCACGGCGGATTTTTTTATCAATGCGCTGGGCAAAATCAAGCATCGCATCGACGGCGCGGTGGCCAGCTCCGAGGGCACGGCACAAAAATTAAAAGCGTTGGGTGTTCCCGTCTACGATCTTAACGGCGTAAAAGACCTGCCGGTGTACGTAGACGGCGCGGATGAAATCACCCAGCACCTCGCGATGATTAAAGGCGGCGGCGGCGCGCTCACCCGTGAAAAAATTGTGGCGGCGGTGGCGCGCAAGTTTATTTGCATCGCCGATCAATCGAAGTTAGTGGACGTGCTGGGCAAATTTCCGCTGCCGGTGGAAGTGATTCCGATGGCGCGCTCGTACGTGGGCCGCGAGATCGTCAAGCTCGGCGGACAACCCGCATGGCGGCAGGGCTTCACCACTGACAACGGCAATCTGATACTCGATATTCACAACCTGTCGATCCTGAAGCCGATGGAGCTTGAGGCCGCGCTGAACCAAATCGTGGGCGTCGTCACCAACGGATTGTTCGCGCGACGCGGCGCGGATGTGCTGCTGCTGGGCAACGGCGATGGTGTTAAAACAATAATAAAAACAAGTAGTTAAGTTCTGTGGCTGAATACACTATCATCGCCGCCGTCGATCTCGGCGGAGAACAATTTTTTGGCTACGGCGTAACCTGCTTACGCAGGTTAGCCTTCACCGAAAGAATTCAAGCCCCCATCGTCCGCTTCCACAGTCCTGCCACGATCAATGGCTGAATACACGACTATTGCCGCAGTTGACCTCGGCTCGAATTCTTTTCACTGCCAGATCGCGCGCGTAGATGGCGAGCAGACCTATCCGCTCGACGGCTTGCGCGAAGCCGTGCGCCTCGGCGCCGGCCTTGACGACGACAAAATACTCGACGAACCCTCGCAAGCGCGCGCCATCGCCGCCTTGCAGCGCTTCGGCGAACGCCTGCGCAGTTTTCAGCCGAGTGATGTGCGCGCGCTCGGCACCAACACCCTGCGCGTGGCGAAAAACGCCGCTGCGTTCCTGAAAAAGGCCGAGGCCGCGCTCGGCTTTCCGATTGAAGTCATCGCCGGACGCGAAGAAGCGCGATTGATTTATCTCGGCGTGTCGCACAGCCTGCCGGTGTCGGATGAGCCGCGGCTGGTGGTGGATATCGGCGGCGGCTCCACCGAATGCATCGTCGGCGAAGGTTACAAACCGCGGCGCCTCGACAGCCTTTACATGGGCTGCGTGTCGTTCAGCCGGCGTTATTTCAGCGACGGCAAGCTCACCAAGGGCGCGTTCAAAAAAGCGGAACTCGCCGCGCGCGCGGAGCTGCAGCACATCGTCACCGAATTCTCCAGCCGCAACTGGAAGCACGCGGTGGGGTCCAGCGGCACTGCGCGCGCACTGGCGCAGGTGCTGCAAACGCTGGGTTACGCGGATGCCGGCATCACGCCGGACGGATTGGAAAAACTGCGCGCGCTGTTGATCAAGACGGGCGACCTGTCACGCGTCAGCATCGAAGGCCTGCGCGACGACCGCGCCGCCGTGCTGCCGGGCGGACTCGCCATCATGGCGGCGGTGCTCGATGAACTCGACATCAAGCACATGACCGTGGCCGATGGTGCAATGCGCGAGGGCATCATCCTCGACATGCTGGGCCGCACGCACCACCACGACACGCGCGACGCCACGGTGACGCAATTCATGCAGCGCTACCACGTTGACGTGCCGCAGGCCAAGCGCGTGAACCAGCTCGCGGTGAATCTGTACCATCAGCTTGCCGGCGCGGATGCGAAAAATGTGGCGCAACTCTCGTGGGCCGCCCGGCTGCACGAAATCGGCATCTCCGTTGCCTACAGCAGCTACCACCGCCACGCCGCGTACATCGTCGCCAACGCCGACATGCCGGGCTTCACGCGCGAAGAACAGCACCGCATCGCGCAACTGCTGCTCGCGCACCGGCGTTCGCTCAAGAAATTGCTGCCGGAACTGGACGCCTCGATTGACTGGCGCATGGTGTTCGCGCTGCGCCTGGCCGTGCTGTTCTGCCAGCGGCGCACATCCAGCAATCCGCGCATCGAATCCGCGCGATCCGGTGAAAACAAATTTCGCCTCGCCATCGACCCCGCCTGGGTGCTGCGCAACCCGCTCACCAACACCGTGCTGCGC
>CAMDDY010000553.1 GCA_945893125.1 Bordetella parapertussis | reverse complement strand
AAGCTCGCCCACCGCCAGCGTACGCTCGCCCGCGGGTGACAGTGTGCGCACCTGCGCGCCCAAGGCAACAAACACCGGCGGCAAATCCCTGTGCGGATCGCCATGCGCCAGATGCCCGCCCAAGGTGGCCACGTTGCGCACACGCACATTGGAAAGCGTTTTCAGCGTTTGCGTGATCACCGGCGCGGCCTGTTTCACCGCCGCCGAACGCGCTAGCGACGACAGCGTCGCCATCGCCCCGATGCTTAAGCCTCCATCCGGCGTGGCGACAATGGCCGAGTGGCGCGCTTCCACGCGGCGCAGACTCACCAGCCGCGTGGGCTGGAACACACCGGCCTTCATCATCAGCATCAGCGCCGTGCCGCCGGCGATGGCACGCACCGGTGCGTCACCCGCCGCAAGCAGGGCAACCGCTTCGCGCAGGGTACGCGGCTCGGCGAGTTCAAACGGCGTCATGGGGAGTGCGCATCGTACGTGCGCCAGTGAAATTCATCAAGTTCTGCAAGGAGTTTCCCAAAGGCGGCTTACTCTAATGGCAGGCTGGCGGAAAAGCAATCCAAAAAAATCCCCCGTGGCTACGCGCGACGGGGGATGATTTTGAGGTAGCGATGCTCAATCAGCGTAAACACCCGCCTTCTTGATAACCGGACCCCACTTCTCGATTTCCGCCGTCAGATGTTTGGCCAGCGACTCCGGCGTGGCCTTGTCCTTGCTCACGGCTTGCGCGCCCAGTTCGCCGATGCGCGATTTGAACGTCGCATCCTGCACCGATGCCTGCAATGCGGCCACCAGTTTATCCACCACCGGCTTCGGCGTGCCCTTGGGCGCGTAAACACCATGCCACACCGAGACATCAAAACCCTTCATGCCCTGCTCGGCGAGCGTAGGCACCATCGACAGCGACGGTATGCGCTGTTGCGTGGTGGTACCGTAAACCTTCACGCGCCCGGATTTGATTTGCGCGGTGGTGTTGGTGGTTTGGTCGCACATCAAATCGATCTGCCCGCCCATCAGCGCCACCATCGCGGGTGCGGTTCCGTTATACGGTATGGTCACGATGTCCGCTTCGATGCGTGACATGAACAACAATCCGCACAGGTGCGACGCCGCGCCCAAACCCGCATTACCGAGATTGAGTTTGTCTTTGTTTTTCTTCACGTAAGCAATCAGCTCGGTGAGATTGTCGGGCGGCAATGCGAGCTTCGCGATCACCGTCATCGGCACATCGGCGACCTGGCCGATGTATTCGTAGTCGGTCAGCGGGTTGTACGGCAGCTTGCGGTACAGCGCCGGCGCGGTGGCCATGCCGATATGCGCGATCAACAGGCTGTAACCGTCGGGCTTGGCTTTGGCGACGCGGTTAGCGGCGACAGTACCGCCCGCGCCCGCGACGTTTTCAATATGCACCGGCTGTTTTAGATGCTGCGTCATCGCCACCGCGAGATTGCGCGCCAGCGTGTCGGTCGGTCCGCCGGCGGCAAACGGCACTGCCAGCGAGATTTGCTTGGTGGGGTAATCCTGCGCCACGGCGCCGCTCGCGAGCAGCAGCAACGATGACATACACACTTTAAGTCTGGACATCATGATTTAACTCCTGAGTTATTTCGCTTGATGAAACTGATCAGCGGATGCTGTTCTAACAACCTAACCGCACAAACTCTTTTAGGCGATTACGGCGCCTGATTGCGATTAATCAGTCCCGCAGCCCCACTAACGCTTGGCGCGTTTAAGCGGCAGACGCCACACCCTCACCGCCCGCCGAAGCGGGCAGCAAGTGTTTGTTTTTAATAATTTTTTACACATGAGACTCGCCATCATGCGCGCGTGTGCAAGCCGAAATCAGCGCGCGCGAAACGATGAATACGAGCGCTCCGGCTTGCCGCGCGACGCCGCCGGCGCTGCACCAGCCGGTTTGTTCCAGCGTCCCGGCGCACCGGGGGCCGGACGGCCCGATCCTGCGCCCGCGCCGCGTCCCGCATAGCCGCCGGGCTTGCCACCCTTGTTGCCGGGACGGCCAGGCGGTTTGTGGCTGCTGCGTTGCGGCACCTTGGGTTCGAGGCCCGCGATCACATGCGGGGCAATCGTGTGGCCGGTATAACGTTCGATCAAACGCACCTGCCAGCCGTCATCCGGCGCCGCGAATGAAATCGCGATGCCATTGAGGCCCGCGCGTCCGGTGCGGCCGATGCGATGCACGTAGTCTTCGGCGACTTTCGGCAGATCGTAATTGAACACATGCGAAATCGTCGGCACGTCGATGCCGCGCGCGGCGACATCGGTAGCCACCAGCACGCGCACGTTGCCGCTGCGCACTTTGGCGATGGTACGATTGCGCTGCGATTGATTCATGTCGCCGTGCAGTGCTGCAGCGGCATGGCCTTCTTCAAACAGCTTGCTGGCGAGACGGTCCGCGCCGCGCTTGGTGGAGGTAAACACAATCGCCTGACCCAATTCGGTGTCACGCAAAAAGTGATCGAGCAACTTCGATTTGTGGCTGCCGTCGTCAACATAGTGCAAACGCTGTTCGATGTTTTCGTGACGCGCTTTGGCGGCGGCGACTTCGATCAGTTTCGGATCGCGCAGCAGGCGCTTGCCGAGCTGACCGATGCCGCCGTCGAGCGTGGCGGAGAACAACAGCGTCTGGCGTGTCGGCGGCGTGGCCGCGGCAATCGTCTCCACCGGCTTGATGAATCCCATGTCGAGCATACGGTCGGCTTCGTCGAGTACCAGCAATTCGAGGCGCGAAAAATCCACCTTGCCCTGATCCATGAAATCAATCAGACGGCCCGGTGTCGCCACCAGGATATCCAGCGGACTGTCGAGCAGCTTGCGTTGTTTCGGGTACGGCATGCCGCCCAACACGGTGCCGATGCGCACCTGCCGCATGCCCTTGCTGTATTTGGATACGGCGCTGGTGACTTGCAGCGCGAGTTCGCGTGTGGGCGTCAGCACCAGCACGCGCGGGCCGCGGCCATGTTTGGCGGGCGCGACACCGATACGCTGCAAAGCGGGCAGCACGAACGCGGCGGTTTTGCCGGTGCCGGTGGGGGCGGACACCATCATGTCGTGCCCAGCGATGGCCACCGGTATGGCTTGCGCCTGCACGGCAGTAGGTTCGGTGTAGCCAGCGGCAGCGACGGCTTGCGCGATGGCGGGATTCAAGTTCAATGTTTCAAATGACATTTGTTTCTTTCAATAGGTACAGCAGGCCGCAGACCCCACAGTGAAGGGTCTGGCAGACAAAAAAGCGCGGACACGCAAATAATGAAGGAACGGCTGCCGCAGTGATTAACAGCGGGCGGCAAGCGAGCACGGTCAGCGCACGGGTATCGTCGCTAACCGTGGCTGTAGCGGCTGCTCACAGGAAGGAGGAAAGCCGGAACAAATGGGTCAGGGACAGATGCAACTCAACAATCGCGGTAGTTCTGTTAGTTCTGGTTCGGGCGGCTGCGAGGTGCGCGGATAATACCCGCAACCGGGGCAGATTACCAGTCATTTTTTTGCACTGCATCAATTTAGGGTATTCCGGGGTTTTTCAAAAAATTCAAAGACCTACAGAGCCGTGACTGCCCGGCTGTGCTA
>CAMDDY010000552.1 GCA_945893125.1 Bordetella parapertussis | reverse complement strand
TATCGGCGAACACACCACGGATATCTGCGAAAACATTCCCTCGTGCCTGGCGTTTATCGCGAGCCTCGCGCACGAGACCAAGCAGATCAAATTGGGCAGCGGCACGGTGACTCTGCCCAACAGTCACCCGGCGGCGGTGGCTGCGAACGTGGCGATGATCGATCACATGCTTGAAGGACGTTTTCTGTTCGGCATCGGGCCGGGCGGATTGCGCTCGGATCAGGAGGTGTTCGGCAACATCAAGAATGACCGCACCAAAATGTTTGTGGAATCGATTAATCAGATCCTCGGCATTTGGGCAGGGAAGCATCCGTACGATCTCAAGGGGGAGTTCTGGAATATCTCCACCGCCGAAACCATGATCCCCGAAGTCGGGCAGGGCGTGATGTTAAAGCCCTACCAGCAGCCGCATCCGCCGATTGTGGTGACGGTGGTGGAGCCGTTTTCCAAGGGGGTGACGGCGGCGGCGCAGCGCGGCTGGAAACCGATTTCGGCGAACTTTCTGCAACCCAACTGGGTGGCGACGCACTGGCCGAGCTATGAAAAAGGCTGTGAGATCGCCGGGCTGCCCGCCAACCGGCAGGACTGGCGCGTGTGCAAAAGCATTTTTGTGACCGACGACGATGCGACAGCGCAGCGTTACGCCAAAACGCGCGATGGCCCGTACGGGTTTTATTTCTGGAATCTGCTCACCAAGCGAAAATCGCGCGGCGCGGCGAATATCTACAAACCTGATCTATCGATGCCGGATGAGGCGGTGACCGTGGAGTTTGTGCTCGACACGCTGGTGATCGCCGGCGGCGTGGATTCGGTGGTGGAGCAAATTTTGAAGTTCCGCGAGACGATTGGCGATTTCGGCACGCTGCTGTATTGCGGCCATGACTGGGTGGATCCGAAACTGGCGCGCCGCTCGATGCAGTTGATGGCGGAGCAGGTGATGCCGAAAGTGAACGCGGCGATTCGCGGTTGAACGGCGCCGCCGTGCGTGCGCCGCACCCGTTTACGCAGTGACTATTTCTTCATTTTCTGCATCATGTCGTTCATGTTCATGGTCATGCCATTAGGCATGATCACGTCGCCCGCGCGCTGACCGGCTTTGCAGGGGCCCAGCCATTTTGCGGTGATGGTAGTGGACGCCTCTTTCATAGTGCCCATGGGCGGATCATACGTGGAGTTCGTCTCCACTTTGTATTCCTTGTTGAAGTCTCCGGACGCGACGCCCTTTGTGGTGGCTGTGGTTTTGCCCAGATTGCACACGCTGTTGAAGGTGACGCGATCACGCTCGACTTTGTGCTCCTGCTTCGAACACTTGGTTTGCGACATTTGCTGGCCCCCCTGCGTCCAGTCGGCATCGGACTTCTGATCGACGCACATCGTCATCGCCATCGCGCCTTTGCCGGTATTGGCGCGGGCGCTCGATGCGCTGGTGATTTCCCACAGGCCCGATTTTCGTTGGGGCAAATCAGCCGCAACCGCAGCAGTCGCGACGCTCAACAAAGTTATCGTAAGTATTTGTTTTAACATGATTTTACCTATAGGGCAAAAAGGTCAACAAACTCATTTACGGGAGTGGCCTCAAGTTTTTTCTGATCCTTGCACAAATCATAAATCATCTTGCGTTGCTTGTCGGCAAAGCGCCGCGCAAGGTTGGTTCTGAATTTGGCTTCCAGCAGCGGGATGCCGTCTTTGCGGCGGCGGCGGTGGCCGATGGGATATTCCACGGCAACGTTGGCGGTCTTGCTGCCGTCCTTGAAAAACACCTGAATCGCGTTGGCGATGGAGCGTTTTTTCGGATCGAGATAATCGCGCGTCCAGTCCTTTTTCTCGACACACTCCATTTTGCCGCGCAACGCATCCACGCGCGGATCGCGTGCAACATCTTCTTCGTAATCGGCGGCGGTCAAGTTACCTTTGATCAGGCCGATGGCGCACATGTACTGGATGCAATGGTCGCGGTCGGCCGGATTGTTGAGCGGGCCGGTTTTGTCGATGATGCGGATGGCCGACTCGTGCGTGGTGATGACCACTTTTTTGATGTCGTTCAAGCGGTCTTTCACATCGGGGTGCAAGGTCACCGCGCATTCCACCGCAGTCTGCGCGTGAAACTCTGCCGGGAAAGAGATTTTGAACAACACGTTTTCCATCACGTAGGACGCATAGACCTGTTTTAATACGAATGGCTGGCCTTTGAACAACACATCGTAGAAACCCCAGGTTTTTGCGGTGAGGGCAGCGGGATAACCCATCTCGCCTTGGTGCGCCATCAGCGCCAGTCGCACGGCGCGGCTGGTGGCGTCACCTGCGGCCCACGATTTACGCGAACCCGCTTGCGGCGCATGGCGATAAGCGCGCAGCGACTGACCGTCGATCCATGCGTTTGAAATCGCATTGACGATCTCGTCGTAGGAACAGCCGAGCATGTGGGCGACCACTGCCGTTGACGCTACTTTCACCAGCACTACGTGATCAAGGCCGACGCGGTTGAAGCTGTTCTCCAGCGCGATCACGCCCTGAATCTCATGCGCCTTGATCATGCCGGTCAGCACGTCGCGCATGGTGAGGGGTTTTTTGCCGGCAGCCACGGCGTTGCGTGACAGCCAGTCGGCCGTGGCCAGTATGCCGCCGAGGTTGTCCGACGGATGGCCCCATTCGGCGGCGAGCCAGGTGTCGTTGAAATCCAGCCAGCGAATCATGCAGCCGATATTGAACGCGGCGCTCACCGGATCAAGCTGATACGAAGTGCCGGGCACTTTCGCGCCGTTGGGCACGATGGTGCCGGGAACAATCGGCCCCATCAATTTGGTGCAGGCGGGATAGGTCAGTGCTTCAAGGCCGCAACCGAGGGTATCCATCAAACACAGGCGCGCCGTGTTGTAAGCCTCGGCGCTTTTGATGGAATATTTCGCCGCGTAGCTGGCGATGTCGGTGATGACTTGGTCGGGTTTGGTGCGGGTGTTGGAGATGGCGGCGGACATTTGAATTCCTTAAGTCAAAAACGATTTTGACGCAGATTTACGCAGATGAACGCAGAAGAACGCAGATTTTAAAACCTTCGCTCTGGCATTGTGTTGGCCCCTGTGGCGACAATTGAATCAGTGGGGTTAATCTGCGCTCATCTGCGTAAATCTGCGTCAAAGGGGGGTTAACGATTTTTCAACGGCTCAAACTTGCGATTTTCAGGCCCGGTATACACCGCAGTCGGCCGGATGAGTTTGTTATCGACGCGCTGTTCCATCACGTGTGCGGCCCAGCCGGCGGTGCGCGAGATGACGAAAATCGGCGTGAACATCAGCGTGGGCACGCCGAGTTTGTTGTAGGACACGGCGGAGTGCCAGTCGAGGTTCGCGAACATGGTTTTCTCGCGCATCATCACCGCTTCGATGCGGTCGGCAATGTCGAACATTTTCATATCACCGGTGTCGGCGGAGAGCTTGCGCGCGACTTCCTTGATGATTTTATTGCGCGGGTCGGCCACGGTGTAGACCGCGTGGCCGAAGCCGATGATGGTTTCTTTGTTGCGCACGCGATTGATGATGTCGGCCTCGGCGTCGTCGGGCGTCTCGTAGCGGTTCATCACTTCAAAGCCGACT
>CAMDDY010000551.1 GCA_945893125.1 Bordetella parapertussis | reverse complement strand
CCCCTGCTTCATGAACGCCGCTTTCATCTCCGGCGTGTTGACGATTTTTACGATGGCGGCGTTCAGGCGCGTAATAATCTCGCGCGGCACGTTGGCGGGCGCCACCACGCCGTACCAACCGGAGCGGTCGTAGCCCGGCACGCCGGATTCATGCAGCGTGGGCATTTCAGGCGCGAGCGGCGTGCGTTGCGCCGTGGTGACCGCCAGCGCGCGCACGCGTTTGGCGTTGAGCAGTGGCAGCGATGCCGGAATGCTGGCGAAGATCACGTCCACTTCGCCGCTCGCGACCGCGGTAACGCCCTCGGCAATGCCTTTGTACGGCACATGCACCACCTCGACTTTCGCCAGCGAATTAAACAACTCTGCAGCCATGTGTGCCGAGCTGCCAATGCCCGATGTGGCGTAGTTGAGCTTGCCGGGATGCTTGCGTGCCAGCGCCACGAATTCCTTTGCGCTGCGTGCCGGCACCGACGGGTGTATCACCACAAACCACGGACCGAACACCACGCGCGCCACCGGCGTGAAATCACGCTCCAGGTCGTACGGCAACTTGCGGCGCACGGCCGGCTGCACGGTGTCGGCGGCCGGCATCAGCAGCAGGGTGTATCCGTCGGCCGCGGATTTGGCGGCGGCGTCGGTGCCGAGCATGCCGCCGGAACCGCCGCGATTTTCGATAAAAAATTGCTGGCCAAGCAGGTCAGAAAGTTTCGGCGCCAGCATGCGCGCGGTGATATCGGCAGCACCTCCCGCCGCGAAGCCGACCATGAATTTGACGGGTTTCACGGGGTAGTTTTGCGCATAGAGTATTGGGCTGCACAGTGCGGTGATCGCAACCGCGAGTGACTTTGAAAGCGTGTTCATGTTTCGCCTCATTCTCCTCGTATCCCCGCGCTCTTGATGACGCGTCCCCATTTGATAATTTCCGCCGCGATGGTTTTGCCGAATGCGGGCGCGGTGCTGCCGACAGGCTCCGCGCCCAGCGCGGAAAATCGTTCTACCAGGTCGGGCGCGCGCAATGCGTCATTGGTGGCCTTGTTGAGTGTTGCCACCAGCGCGCTGGGTGCGCCCGCCGGCAGCAGCAGCCCGTACCACAAACTGCTTTCATAGCCGGGCACGCCTGCTTCGGCAGCGGTCGGCACATCCGGCGCGGCAGGCGAACGTTTGACGGTGGAGATCGCCAGCGCGCGCAGCTTGCCAGATTTGGCGTGCGGCAGCGAGGTGGGCAGCGGATCAAAAATCATCTGCACTTGTCCAGCCAGCAGCGCGGGCATCGATTGTCCGCTGCCTTTGAACGGCACGTGAACGAGGTTGATGCCGGTCATGTGTTTCAGCAATTCAATCGCGAGATGGCTGGAACTGCCGGAACCCGACGAGGAATAATTGAGTTCACCGGGGCGTGCCTTGGCGAGCGCGATCAATTCCTTCAATGTGCCGGCCTTGACGGAAGGGTGAACCACCAGTAACTGCGGCATCGACACCGCTTGCGACACCGGCGTGAAATCCTTGAGCGAGTCGTAGCCCAGATTGCTCATCATGGCCGGGTTGATCGCGAGTATGCTGGTCGCTCCGGCCAGCAGCGTGTAGCCGTCGGGCGCGGATGCCGCCACGATGCGCGCGGCAATCGCGCCGCTGGCGCCGGCGCGGTTATCGGTGATGACAGGCTGACCGAATGCCTCGGACAATTTCTGCCCGATGATGCGCGTGGTGATGTCGGATGCGCCGCCGGGTGAAAAGCCGACGAGGATGCGCAGGGGTTTGTGGGGGTAGTTGGCAGAAAAAGGTTGCGCGGCGGCAGTGCCCGCCAGCATCACGGCGCCGAGTGCGGCTGTCAATACGGTGGCTCTCATACGTTTCCTGTGGATTTGTATATCGAACTGTGCCACGTTTTGTGTTGCTTGTGCTTGGCATGACACGACAAGTTAAACTTACCCAGACCGTCGTTCCCGCGCAGGCGGGAACCCATAACACAGTGCCACTTGAGAAACACATCCCCCATCTACCTTCCCCGAGCGAAGGGGATACCCGCCTGCGCGGGAATGACGGGGGAAGACTTTTGTGCTTTGAACATAGTATGGTGAAAATGTTGCAGAAACTCCACATCGCCATCATCGGCGCCGGCGCTGTCGGCGGCTACACCGGCGGACGCCTCGCCCTCGCGGGCGAAACGGTCACGCTGATCGATGCGTGGCCCGAACACGTCGACGCCATGCGCGCGCATGGCCTGCACTTAAGCGGCACGCAGGGCGAGCACACCGTGCAAGTGCAGGCGCTGCACGTGGGCGACGTGCAGCGTCTGGTGAAGCAGCCGGTGGATATCGCGATCATCAGCACCAAATCGTATGACACTGAATGGGCAACCGCGCTGATTGCGCCGTATCTCGCGCCCAACGGCTATGTGGTGTCGATGCAAAACGGCATGAACGAAGCACGCATCGCGCGCATCGTGGGCTGGGCCAAAACGGTCGGCTGCATCGCCAGCAGCATTAGCGTCAACCTGGCGGCGCCGGGGCATATTACACGCACGCAACAGCCCGGCGGGGGCGGCCATGCGGTGTTCAGAGTAGGCGAAGTGCATGGACGCGTGACATCACGCGCCACGCAACTGGCGCATATGTTATGTGCGGTGGACGATGCGGATGTGACGAAAAACCTGTGGGGCGAACGCTGGACCAAGCTCGCCACCAACGCAATCACCCATGGTTTGCTCGGCGCAACCGGCCTGGACAATCGCGCGGTGCTGATCGAGCGTGGGCGCGTGCATCGCATCGGTGTTCGTCTTGCCGCCGAGGCCATTGCCGTGGGGCGCGCGCTGGGTTACGACATCGGCACACTGCTCGGTGTTGCGCCGGATGACTGGCTGGCGGCGAACGCGGAAGATGCCGCGGCGAAGCGGCGCGTGGAGGATGGGCTCGAGACGTGGATGCACACGCTGACCGCGCCGTCACGCTCGTCGGTGGGCCGCGATATCGTCAGCGGTCGTCGCTCGGAAATTGATTTCACCAACGGACTGGTGGCGGACAAAGGCATTGAAGTCGGCGTGCCCGCGCCTACGCATGTGGCGGTGACGGAGCTGGTGCGGCGGATTGATCGGAGTGAGCTTAAGCCCGATGTGGCGAACGTGGCGGTGATTTTCGTGTAACGTGTTTATGGGAAACGACGATTCTGTTGCCGGAATCTACACGGTGCGCGCAAAGATCGAAGTGGTGCTCGTTCGTCCTAAGCGCAGCGGAGCAAAGTAGAAATAAGCACAATTACCATTTGCAGGAGCAGGGGAGGACAACGGTGGCAATTTGGCCGTGCTGCTTTTCGCGGATATTTAATACTGTATTGCACCTTACAAGGTAGAGGTTAAGTGATTGTTTCAGAGCGAGCTTAATATGGAAATGGATGCCAAGTTAGGGAGACAGCCCGCCAAGTTAGAGCGCAAAACTGTCGCTTTATAACGATCGCGAGTTCAAATTCGAAGTGCAACTCTGATTAATAGGTTGGGTGGGCGAGGTGCGATAGCATCCGAGCCCCTCGACCACCAAGTTAAAGTTGCCAAGAATGAACTACACACACCTCACCCAAGACGAACGGTATCAGATTGCGATC
>CAMDDY010000550.1 GCA_945893125.1 Bordetella parapertussis | reverse complement strand
CCGGTGCATCGGCGCATTCTGTTTGCGATGCATGAATCCAATACGGTATGGAACCGTTCATATGTGAAATGCGCGCGCGTGGTCGGTGACGTGCTGGGTAAATATCACCCGCACGGCGACTCGGCGACCTACGAGGCGCTGGTGCGCATGGCGCAGGATTTCTCAATGCGCTACCCGTTGATCGATGGGCAGGGCAACTTCGGCTCCGTCGATGGCGATTCCGCGGCGGCGTATCGTTATACCGAGTGCCGGCTGGAGAAAATAACCTCGGAATTGCTGGCCGATATCGACATGGAAACCGTCGATTTCAAGCCCAACTACGACGGCAAGGAAAACGAGCCGTGTGCGTTGCCCGCGCGCGTGCCGAATCTGCTGGTGAATGGTTCGTCGGGTATCGCGGTGGGCATGGCCACCAATATTCCGCCGCACAATTTGTCGGACGTGATCGATGCGTGCCAGTTGCTGCTGAAAAATCCGGATACCGATATCGAAGCGTTGATCGACATTGTGAAGGCGCCGGACTTCCCCACGCGCGGCATCATTTACGGCGTCGAGGGCGTGAAGGAAGGCTACCGCACCGGGCGCGGCCGCGTGATCATGCGCGCGCGCACGCACTTTGAAGAGACCGAAAAAGGCGGGCGCGTCGCCCTCATCATTGACGAACTGCCGTATCAAGTGAACAAAGCCAACCTGCTGATGAAAATCGGCGAACTGGTGCGCGAGAAAAAAATCGACGGCATTTCCGATATTCGCGATGAATCGGATAAATCGGGCATGCGCGCGGTGATCGAGCTCAAACGCGGCGAAGTGCCGGAGATCGTCCTGAACAATCTGTATAAAGAAACACAGATGCAGGACAGCTTCGGCATGAACATGGTGGCGCTGCTGGACAATCAACCCAAGTTGTTGAATTTACGGCAAATTATTGACGCCTTCCTGCGTCACCGGCGCGAGGTGGTGACACGCCGCACGGTGTTTGAACTGCGCAAGGCACGCGAACGCGGGCACATCCTCGAAGGTCTGGCGGTGGCGTTGTCGAACGTGGACGACGTGATTGCGCTGATCAAGGCCGCGCCCACGCCGGCCGACGCCAAAGTGGAGTTGATGAGCCGCTTCTGGCGCTCGAAACTGGTGGAAGATCTGCTGGCGCGTGCCGATGCGGATCGCGGCAGCGACGGCGCGTTGTCGCGTCCCGAAGGCCTGTCGCCGGAGTATGGTCTGCACAAAAAGGGTTACAAGCTATCGGACGTGCAGGCGCAGCGCATTCTTGAAATGCGGCTGCAAAACCTCACCGCGCTGGAAACCGACAAGATCACCGCCGAGTACAAAGAGACGATGGAAAAAATCGTCGATCTGCTCGACATACTCTCGAAGCCCGCGCGCGTGACCAAAATTATTGCGTCGGAACTCGCCGAAATCAAAAAGCAATACGGCGGCGAGCGCTTCAGCGAAATCGTGATTAAAACCAGCGATATCTCGAATGAGGATTTGATCGCACGCGAAGACGTGGTGGTGACGCTGTCGCACAGCGGCTATATGAAATCGCAGCCGGTGGCCGATTACCAGGCGCAAAAACGCGGCGGGCGCGGCAAGCAGGCGACCACCACCAAAGAAGAAGATTTCATCGACAAGTTGTTCATCGCCAACACCCACGATTACATTCTGTGTTTCTCCAATCGCGGGCGGGTGTACTGGCTTAAAGTCTACGAGGTTCCGCAGGGCAGCCGCGGTTCGCGCGGCAAGCCCATCATCAATCTGGTGCCGTTGATGGAACACGAGAAAATCACTGCGGTGCTGCCGGTGAAAGAGTTCGACGACAATCACTTTGTATTCATGGCCACCTCCAACGGCACGGTGAAAAAGACCGCGCTGTCGGCGTTCTCGCGCCCGATGAACAAGGGCATTATTGCCGTCACGCTCGACGACGGCGATTTCCTCATCGGCGTGGCGCTGACCGACGGCAAGCAGGACATCATGCTGTTCTCCGATGCCGGCAAGGCCATGCGCTTCCAGGAGTCGGAAGTGCGCGCGATGGGCCGCAATGCGGCGGGCGTGCGCGGCATGAAACTGCAGAAGAACCAGAAAGTCATTTCGTTGCTGGCGGTGGGCGAGGAAAAACTCTCGGTGCTGACCGCCACCGAAAACGGCTATGGTAAACGCACGCCGATGTCCGAGTACACGCGCCATGGCCGCGGCACGCAGGGCATGATCGCGATCCAGTGCAGCGACCGCAACGGCAAGCTGCTTGCCGCGCAACTGGTGAGCAAAGAAGACGAAATCATGCTGATTACCACCGGCGGCGTGCTGATCCGCACGCGGGTATCCGAAGTGCGCGAGCAGGGACGTTCCACGCAGGGCGTGCGATTGATTAATCTG
The DNA here is from genome assembly GCA_945893125.1 of Bordetella parapertussis. Classification (GTDB taxonomy): domain Bacteria; phylum Pseudomonadota; class Gammaproteobacteria; order Burkholderiales; family SG8-41; genus UBA5216. The sequence goes on along the minus strand of CAMDDY010000550.1, from coordinate 1,227 downwards.
GACGACAATACCAAGCTCGCCGGACTCGAAAAAATCGTCGAGCCCGATGAAGACGACGATCAGGAAAAATTGTTTTAAAACAAACACTTAGGTTAATTAAATATTATGGCAAGAGTATTCAATTTCAGCGCCGGTCCGGCGGTGCTGCCCGAGGCGGTGCTGAAGCAGGCGGCGGACGAAATGCTGGATTACGCTGGCACCGGCACCTCGGTGATGGAAATGAGTCACCGCAGCAAGGAATTCATCGGCATCCACGCGCGTGCCGAAGCCGATTTACGCGAACTGCTGGTGATTCCGAAAAACTACAAAGTGCTGTTTATGCAAGGCGGTGCGGCGGGGCAATTCGGCATCATCCCGATGAATCTGCTGGGTGATAAAACCAGCGCGGATTACGTCTACACCGGGCAGTGGTCGAAAAAAGCCATTAGCGAAGGCAAGAAATTCTGCAAGGTCAATGTGGCCGCCAGCAGCGAAGACCAGAACTTTACCTATGCACCGCCGCAATCCAAATGGAAGCTTGATTCGAACGCGGCGTACGTGCATTACACCTCGAACGAAACCATCGGCGGCGTCGAATTCAACTGGATTCCCGACGTGGGCAATGTGCCGCTGGTGGTGGATGCGTCTTCGCATATTTTGTCGCGGCCACTGGATGTATCCAAATTTGGTTTGATCTATGGCGGCGCGCAAAAAAATATCGGTCCGGCGGGTTTGACCATTGTGATCGTGCGCGACGATCTGCTCGGCAAAGCGTCGGCGATCACGCCGGAAGTGTTCAACTACAAAGTGCAGGCCGAAGCCGATTCGATGATCAACACGCCGCCAACCTACGCGATTTACATCGCCGGGCTGGTGTTCGCGTGGCTGAAAAAGCAGGGCGGTCTGGGCGCGATGGAAATGGCCAATATCGCCAAGGCGAAATTGATTTACGATTATCTGGATGCGTCCGAGTTTTATCAGCAGCCGGTGGCCAAGGAAGACCGTTCGCGCATGAACGTGCCGTTCCGCTTGAAGAGTGACACACTGGACGATGCGTTCCTCAAAGAAGCCAAGGCTGCCGGCATGATTGAACTCAAGGGCCATCGTTCGGTGGGCGGCATGCGCGCGTCGATTTACAATGCCATGCCCATCGAAGGCGTGCAGGCGTTGGTGTCGTTCATGCGTGATTTTGAAAAAAAACAAGGGTAGCCATAACGTGCCAAACATACTCACCATCAACGCCATCGC
>CAMDDY010000549.1 GCA_945893125.1 Bordetella parapertussis | reverse complement strand
CACCTTCACACCCAACGCTGACGAAGAAGAATTGCGCGCCACGTTAAGCGCGCCGTCGCTGCATGCCAAGACGCAAGACCTCTATGTGTCGCAAACCTTGCAAATGACCGGGCGCATCATGGCCAAGGACGAAGACGTGTGCCTGCACTGCGGCCTGTGCGCCGAGCGCTGCCCGACGGGCGCGTGGGACATGCAAAAGTACCTGATCGAAATGACGCACGCCGGCCCGGCCTGCCACAAGAAAGCGCCGCAGAAACAAGCCGCATAAAATATTGAATTAAATCATATACTTACATGAAACAAATCACAGCCACTAACGATTTCGTCGTTAAATTCGCCAACGTCAACGGCTCCGGCTCGGCATCGGCGAACGAGCTTTTCGCACGCGCGATTCTGCGCATGGGCGTGCCGGTGTCGCCGCGCAATATTTTCCCCTCGAACATTCAAGGCTTGCCCACCTGGTACGAAGTGCGGGTGAACGAGGCCGGCTATCAAGGCCGGCGCGGCGGCGTGGACATGATGGTCGCGATGAACCCGCAAACCTGGGACAAGGACATCAAGGAAATCGACGCCGGCGGGTATCTGTTTTATGACAGTTCCAAGCCGATGCCGAAGTCGAAGTTCCGCGACGACATCAACATCATCGGCATTCCGCTGACTGAAATCTGCAACAAAACGTATTCCGATCCGCGCCAGCGCCAGTTGTTCAAGAACATTATTTATGTCGGCGCATTGTCGGCGCTGCTCGACATGGACCCGGCGGAAATCGAAAAACTCTTCACCGAGCAATACAAGGGTAAGGAAGCGCTGCTGCAATCGAACTTCAAGGCGCTGAAACTGGGACGCGATTACGCACTCGAAAATCTGACCTGCCCGCTGGGCATCAAGGTGAAGCGCGCCAATAACGTCGGCAATAAAATTTTCATCGACGGCAACAGCGCAGCAGCATTGGGCGCGGTGTACGGCGGCGCCACGGTGTGCGCGTGGTATCCGATCACGCCGTCGTCGTCGCTGGCCGAATCGTTCATAGCCTATTGCCAAAAGCTGCGCAAAGAGCCTGAAACCGGCAAGGCGCGCTACGCCATCATTCAGGGCGAAGACGAACTCGCCTCGGTGGGCATCGCCATCGGCGCGGGCTGGAACGGCTCCCGCTCGTTTACCACCACTTCCGGCCCCGGCATTTCGCTGATGAACGAATTCATCGGCCTCGCCTACTTCGCGGAAATTCCCGTGGTGCTGATCGACGTGCAACGCGGTGGCCCCTCTACCGGCATGCCCACGCGCACGCAACAAAGCGATCTGTTGTCGTGCGCCTACGCCTCGCACGGTGACACCAAACACGTGCTGCTGTTCCCGGAAGACCCCACCGAATGTTTCGAGATGAGCGCGCAGGCGCTGGATCTCGCCGAGCGGCTGCAAACCCCCATATTCGTGATGACCGATCTCGACATCGGCATGAACACGCGCCTGTGCCGCCCGATGGTGTGGGACGACGCACGCGCCTACGACCGCGGCAAGGTGATGACCTACGACGCGCTCGAAGCGGGTGCTGATTTCGGCCGCTACAACGACGTGGACGGCGACGGCATTCCGTACCGCACCTACCCCGGCACGCACCCGCAACACGGTGCGTATTTCACGCGCGGCACCACCAAGGACAAATACGCGCGCTACAGCGAGGCCGGCCCCGATTACATCGAGAACGTCACGCGCCTGTTGCGCAAGTTTGAAACCGCGAAAAAACTGGTGCCGCAGCCCGTGCTGCGCAAAGCCAAAGAAACCGCACGATTTGGTGCGCTGTATTACGGCTCCACCAGCCCGGCGATGACCGAAGCGCTCGACGCACTGGCCGAACAAGGCATACACGTCGATGCCATGCGCGTGCGCGGCTTTCCGTTTGCCGCCGAGGTGAAAGAGTTCGTGATGTCGCATCCCGGCACGTTCCTCATCGAACAAAACCGCGATGCGCAACTCAAAACCATGCTGGTCACCGAAGAGCAAATCAACATCGACCGGCTGATCTCGGTGCTGCATTACGACGGCACGCCGATTACCGCGCGCTTCATCGCCGATCATATTTCCAAACATATTGCGGCACACACCGTGGTGCCGATGAAAAAGGCAGCATCATGACCTACATAGCCAAACCCAAACTGCACCACCCCGCGCTGACCAAAAACAGCGTTGGCTACACTCGTCGCGATTACGAAGGCAAAATCTCCACCCTGTGCGCGGGCTGCGGGCATGATTCCATCAGCGCGGCTATCGTGCAGGCGTGCTGGGAGCTCGACATCCAGCCGCATCGCGTGGCCAAGCTCTCCGGCATCGGCTGTTCATCCAAAACGCCGGATTATTTTCTCGGCAACTCGCACGGCTTTAACAGTGTGCACGGTCGCATGCCGTCGGTGCTGACCGGAGCCAACCTCGCCAACCGCGAATTGATCTACATGGGCGTCTCCGGCGACGGCGACTCCGCCTCCATCGGCATCGGTCAATTTGCCCATGCCATGCGCCGCGGCATCAACATGGTCTACATCGTTGAGAACAACGGCGTCTACGGCCTGACCAAAGGCCAGTTCTCCGCCACGGCAGACAAAGGCTCCAAGTCCAAGCGCGGCATCGTCAATTCAGATGAGCCGCTCGACATGATCGGCATGGCGCTGCTGCTCGGCGCAACGTATGTGGCGCGCAGTTTCTCCGGCGACAAAAAACAACTGGTGCCGCTGATCAAAGGCGCAATGGAACACAAAGGCGCAGCCTTCATCGACGTGGTGTCGCCGTGCGTGGCATTCAACAACCACGCGGGTTCGACGAAGAGCTACGAATACGTGCGCCAGCACAACGAAGCAGTAAACCGCCTCGACTTCATCGAAAGCCGCGAAGAAATCACCGCCGACTACGCGCCGGGCGAAGTCATCAACGTCGAGCAGCACGACGGCAGCGTCATGCGCCTGCGCAAGCTGTCGCCCGATCACGATCCGACCAACCGCGTGAAGGCGATGAATTACGTGCAGGAACATGCGGCCAGGGGCGAAGTCGTTACCGGTTTGCTGTACATCGATCCCGAAGCCATCGACCTGCATGAGCATTTGAATACGGTGGCAACGCCGTTGAATCAACTGACCGCTAAAGAGCTTTGCCCGGGCTCACAGGCGTTGGACAGGATCAACGCAAGCCTTCGGTAAGTATTTGTTTTTATTTATGAAAAATCCCGGCGCGACCGGGATTTTTTTACGTGGGCCGGTTGATTGTGGCTGATGAAATCGACGAATGATTGGGATGTGGCGAGGAAAGTCCCTTGCACTACTAACAACATGGTAGCCAAGAGTGCAAATTAAACAGCCAATTGCAACTGGGTTAGCTTTCTTGGCGGCCTCTGTTTTTCCTGCTATTGCGCTAACAGTCTTAGAAGTGCCCAAAGGCTATCTTGATTTAAAAGCATTTCTTGGTTGGACCCTAATTGCTTATTTTTTGTCTCTGGTCAGCGTGAGGGAAATGATTGTACTTTAAGTAAGCGTGACGTATGCTGTGAGTTATGAACGAGTTGCCGGATCAACTGCCGAATCTGTCGAGCTTTAGCCACGAGCAGAAGGACGAACTGATCCGCATGTTGTTTCC
>CAMDDY010000548.1 GCA_945893125.1 Bordetella parapertussis | reverse complement strand
GACGGTCGGCGGAAGGCGCTGCGCTTTTCCGCCCTACACGATTACAAAACTAATCGCCCTCGAACACCGGCTTCTGCTTGTTCGCAAACGCGTGATACGCGCGATGAAAATCCTGCGTCTGCATGCAGATCGCCTGGCCCTCGGCTTCGGCTTCGATGGCCTCATCCAAGCCCATGTTCCATTCCTGATGCAGCAGCTTTTTGGTCATGCCGTGCGCAAACGTGGGGCCATCGGCGAGCGAGCGCGCCATCTCCTGCGCGGCAGCGAGCACTTTTTCCGGTTCGTGGATCGCGTTGTAAAAACCGAAACGCTCAGCCTCGTCGCCACCCATTGAGCGGCCAGTGTAGAGTAAATCCGACGCGCGGCCCTGCCCGATGATGCGCGGCAGCAGCGCGCACGCGCCCATGTCCGCGCCCGCGAGGCCCACACGCACAAACAAAAACGCCACCTTGCTGCGCGCGGTGCCGTAACGCAGATCGGAGCCGCAGGCGATCATCGCGCCCGCGCCGGCGCAGATGCCGTCGATGGCGGCGACGATCGGTTGCGGGCACGCGCGCATGGCTTTCACCAGGTCGCCGGTCATGCGGGTGAATTCGAGCAGGCCCGGCATTTTCATTTTAGTCAGCGGGCCGATGATTTCATGCACGTCGCCGCCGGAACAAAAATTGCCGCCCGCGCCGGTGACCACCACGGTCTTCACGTCGTCCACGTAATTTAACGCGCGAAAGGTGTCGCGCAACTCGGCATACGATTCAAACGTCAGCGGGTTCTTGCGCTCGGGACGGTTCAAGGTCACGGTGGCGACTTTGCCCTGCACTTCCCATTTGAAATGCTGGGGTTTGAAATCGGCGGCTTTGGTCATGGTGGAATTCCTAAAAATAATTATTTAAAAACAAATACTTAGACACAGATTTACGCAGATGAACGCAGATAACCCTATTGGGTTTTAATCTGCGTTCATCTGCGTAAATCTGCGTCAAAAGCTTTTTGCGTTCTCAATCCTGCATCGTCAACCCGCCGCTCACGGAGAGCACCTGTCCGGTGAGGTACGACGCTCTGTCGCTGGCGAAAAACAATATCGCATTGGCAACATCCGACGGCTGCGCGAAGCGGCGGAACGGTATCGCGCGCATCAGCGCCTCGCGTTGTTTGTCGGGGATCGACGCCAGCAGCGGCGTGTCGGTGGGGCCGGGGCACACGCAGTTGACGTTTAATTTGTAGCGCGCGGTTTCGCGCGCGAGGGATTTGGTGAATGCGATCACCGCGCCTTTGCTGCCGGCGTACACCGCTTCGCCGCCGCTGCCCGCGCGCCCCGCGTCGCTGGCGACGTTGACGATTTTGCCGCTGGCGCGCGCGATCATTTGCGGCAAAAACGCATGCACCACGCGCAGCGTGCCGGTGTAGTTCAGATCAATCAGCTTTTGCCACAAGTCGGGCGTGGTGTTGACGAAGGCTTCGATTTTGCTCCAGCCCGCGACGTTGACCAGCACATCCACCTCGCCCGCCGCGTCCCGAAAGCGCGCGACCGCGGCATCATCGGTGATGTCGAGCGGCATGAATGTGGCGTTGTGTCCGGCGGCCTTGAGTTGGCTCACGGCTTGTTCGCCGCCCGCGACGTTGATGTCGCCGAGCACAACCGATGCGCCCGCGGCGGCCAGTGTCTGCGCCGTGGCGAGGCCGATGCCCGAAGCGGCGCCGGTGATGACAGCGGTTTTTCCCTTGAGATTCATTGCGATGTGCTTCCGTGTGAGTTCAATCTGTGAATAGGAGAGCGCGTATTTTACGCCAGCACCTACCCTCTTGAAATTCCAGTTGTGATAACGTCGCGTGATGATGAACGACAACGCATTTCTCGAGTGGCCCTTCTTCGAAGAGCCGCACCGGCGTCTCGCCGGCGAACTGGAAGCCTGGGTCAACACCCACCGCCACGCGCTCGAAGCCGAGGGCGCGGACGAAGCCACGGCGGTGCGCGCCATCGCGCGCCTGTTGGGTGACGGCGGCTGGCTGCGTTATCTGCGACCTGCCACGCACGGCGCGCGCGTGGGTGTGCGCAGCCTGTGCGTGATCCGCGACGTGCTCGCGCGTTGCTCGGGTCTGGCCGATTGCACCTTTGCCATGCAGGGCTTGGGCGCGGTGCCTCTCGTGTTGTTTGGCTCGGCGGCGCAGCAGGCCGCGTACCTGCCGCGCATCGCTGAGGGCACATGCATCACGGGCTTTTGTTTATCCGAATCTGAGGCCGGCTCCGATGTATCGGCTTTGCAGACCAGCGCGCGGCGTGATGGCACCGATTACCTACTCAATGGCCGCAAGACATGGATTTCCAACGCCGGTGTCGCGCACGCTTACATCGTGTTCGCGCGCACCGGGGAAGCGCCGGGCGCGAAGGGGCTATCCGCGTTCGTGGTCGATGCCAGCACGCCGGGTCTAAGCGTGCCCGAATCCATCAACGTGGTCGCGCCGCATGTGATCGGCACCGTGGCGTTCGACAACTGCCGCGTGCCCGCGAGCACGATGCTGGGACAACCCGGCGAAGGCTTCAAAGTGGCAATGGCGACACTCGATGTGATGCGTTCCACCGTGGGTGCTGCGGCGCTCGGTTTCGCACGCCGCGCGCTCAGCGAGGCGCGCACGCATGTGAAGGCGCGCCACGTATTCGGCCAGGCGCTCGCGCAGTTTCAAGCCACACAAATGCGCATCGCCGACATGGCGCTCGACGTCGATACCGCGGCACTGCTGGTCTACCGCGCCGCCTGGACCAAAGACACGCTGCGCGACCGCGTCACCCTCGAAGCTTCGATGGCCAAACTGCACGCCACCGAAGCCGCGCAACGCGTCATCGATTCAGCGGTGCAGTTGTTTGGCGGCCTGGGCGTCACCGTCGGCAGCACGGTGGAGCGGCTCTACCGCGAGATTCGTCCGCTGCGGATTTACGAAGGCACCAGCGAAATACAGAAACTGATTATTGGCGGAGAGGTGCTGGGGAAGTAAATCCCCGCTATCGCCGCTTGATTTCACAACTGACCGCTTGCGGCGTGCCGCAATAGCCACATAGCGCATGATTAATCCTTTATCGCGCAGTAGATCATAGAACCGATGACTACATTCCTCGCATTTGTTGTTCTTCCCAAGAACGTAGATATTTCACAGCCAGACGAAATTTTTCCAGCAGCGACTTTGGTAATGAAAGCGTTCACGAAGATTATTGATGAAGACTACCCGCCTGACATTGATTGGTTTTACTGTTGCCCAAAGGAATGGCTCGATCAACAAGGTATCACATACAGTGAATATACTTCGGCGATTCCTAATCACCCGTACCTCCTCATTCCAGCAGAGAGGATTACACCCGTGAGCATCCCCTATGCAATTTTTACTCCGGATAAGGAATGGGATTGGAATACCGAGGAGGATGATTCGATTTGGGCTCGGAAGGTAATGGAAATTGGCCTTCGATATTCGGGGCACTATGTAACTCGGCGGATTCAAGTCTGAAGTGCAACCGCGTTATGATGCGAGTGTAGCTTCTTCCAGAAGACTTCGTGGGGTGTTTTGAAGCCGAGGCATTTTCTGGGGCGATGGTTGAGGTAGTGCATGGCGGCAGAGATGTCTTTTTTGGTGATT
>CAMDDY010000547.1 GCA_945893125.1 Bordetella parapertussis | reverse complement strand
CTGCGCGAGGAAGTCACCACCATTCGTTTGCTCACCCGCACACGCGCGGACATTCGCGTGCAATGCGAGCGTGTGTTGCCGCACATGCAAGCCGCTCTCGCAGACAAAGCGATGGCATCCATCATCGATACCGGCAGTCAAATCGGCAGCGGCTCGTTGCCCGTCGATTCACTGCCGAGCGCGGGCATCGCCATCGCACCCATCGATAGCGGCAAAAGCAAAAGCTCGTTCCCGGACAAACTGTCGCGCGCATTTCGTGCGCTGCCGGTGCCAGTGATCGGGCACATCCGCGATGGCGCGTTTGTACTCGACCTGCGCTGTTTGGATCATGAAGCCGAGTTTGTGATGCAGCTATCACAGCTCACGCTTAAATAATGTTGTTTAAAAACAAATACTTATGATAGTAGCCACCGCAGGCCACATCGATCACGGCAAGACGCTGCTGGTGAAAACGCTCACCGGCGTGGACACCGATCGCCTGCCCGAAGAAAAGGCGCGCGGCATTTCCATCGACTTGGGCTTTGCCTATCTGCCGCTGCCCAACGGCGAGTTGATCGGCTTTGTTGATGTGCCCGGCCACGAACGTTTTGTGCGCAACATGCTGGCCGGTGTGTGCGGCATCGACTACGCGCTGCTGGTGGTGGCCGCCGACGACGGCGTGATGCCGCAAACGCTGGAACATTTAAACATTCTGAATCTGCTGCACATCCAGCGCGGCGCCGTGGTCATCACCAAGATCGACCGCGTGGATGAAGCGCGCGTCAAACAAGTGGCGGAAAACGTATCCGCGCTGCTCTCGACCACGCAACTCGCGGGCGCAACGGTGATGCCGGTATCCGCTGTCAGCGGCGCGGGCATCAACGAACTCCGCGACACGCTCAAAAGCGTAGCCGCGTCGGCGCCGTCACGCGCCAGCGCCGATCAGCATTTTCGTTACGCCATCGACCGTGCGTTTACCGTGGCGGGTAGCGGCACCGTGGTCACCGGCACGGTATTCAACGGGCGTGTCGCGCCCGGCGACAAACTGGTGCTCTCCCCCGCCGGCAACGAAGTTCGCGTGCGCGGCATCCAGATTCAGGGCAAAGCCGCGCAGCAAGCATCTGCCGGGCAACGCTGCGCGTTAAACCTCACCGGCACAGATCTCGAAGCGGTGAGCCGCGGCGACTGGGTGTTAGCACCCGCCATTCATCAGCCCACGCAGCGCATCGCCGGGCGCGTGAGTGTGCTGGCAAGCGAAACGCAATCATTGAAACACTGGACGCCGGTGCACTTGCATCTGGCCACCGCCGATGTCACCGCGCGCATTGCCATCCGGCGCGGTGAAAGTATCGCCCCCGGCGCATCCGCCATCGTGCAACTGCAACTCGACAAACCGGTGGGCGCGCTGCACGGCGACCGTTTTATCCTGCGCGATCAATCCGCCACCCGCACCCTCGGCGGCGGCATGGTGCTGGATCCTTTCGTTACCAGTCAGCGGCGCAGCAAAGAAGCGCGCGAAGCGGATCTCGCCGCACTGGAACAACCCACGCCGCAAGCCTCGCTGGCCGCGTTGATCCAACTCGGAAAATCGGTCGATTTGCAGCGCTTTGAAACGCTGTTCAATATGCCCGCCGCGCAAGCGGCCGCGCTCTACACCAAAGCGAACCTGGTGCAACTGGGCAAAGACACCCGCGCCGGCATCCCCCGCGCACGCCACACGCAGATCACCGATTCGGTCACACCGCATTTGCAGGCGTTTCACCAGGCGCAGCCGCAGGCCACCGGCGAAGAAACCGAAACGCTGCGTAAAAAACTCGCACCCGAGTTAACGGCAGACGCCTTCGGCACGATACTGCGCACGCTGGCCGACGCGCGCAAAATCGAAACCAGCGGCTCCATCGCGCGCCTGCCCGCGCACAGCACCACCGCCAACAGCGCCGATGAAACCATGTGGCAACGGGTCAAACCCGCGCTCGAAGCCGCCGGATTCGCCGCGCCGCAAATCAAGGACCTCGCGCTGCAATTGAAGATGAAGGAACCCATCCTCAAGGATTTCCTCTATCGCAAGGCCAAGGCGGGGGGTGCTGAAATTTACCGCGTGACGCCGGATCGCTTTTACACCAAGGGCACGGTGGCCAAACTCGCCGCTACCGCGCAGGCCACCGCGCAGGCGCAACCCACGGGCATTTTCACCGCCGCGCAGTACCGCGACTGGACCGGCGTGGGCCGCGGTCTCGCCATCGAAATACTCGAATTCATGGATACGCTGGGCGTCACGCAACGCATCGGCGACACGCGTAAAATGCGCCGCGATTTCGTGCCCATCGTCGGGCCCGCTGACATCCCGACCAAACCGTTGCTGGCGGCGCCACGGCCCGCGCAACTCGCGCCCTCGTCCAACAAACCGGCGAATCAACAACGCCGTCCCAATAACCCCAACTCTTATCGCAGATAGAAAGAAGGAATAACCATGGCAGCAGACTACGATGTATTGGTCATCGGCGAAGGTGTCGCCGGCTTGATCGCCGCTGGCGAACTCGCCAGCGCAGGATTCAAAGTCGCCACCCTCGAGGCGCAGCTCTTCGGCGGACTGGTGATTAACATCAACGAACTCGACCCGCCGCCCGAAGGCGCCGAAGGCGACAGCAGCAACAGCGGCGCGGAATACGCATCCACGCTGATGCAAACCAATGCCGACGCGGGCGTGACCAGCCTGTCCGAGCCGGTGAGCCGCATCGAGACCGCAGGCAACACGATTAAAGTGCTCACCGAAAGCAGCACCTACACCGCAAAACAAGTGGTGGTCGCCTCCGGCGCGAGGCTTAAAAAACTCGGCGTGCCCGGCGAAGCCGAATTTGAGGGCAAAGGCGTTTCACAGTGCGCCGATTGCGACGGCCCGATGTACCAGAACGAAACCGTGGTGGTGGTTGGCGGTGGCGATTCGGCGCTGCAAGAGGCCATCGTGCTGTCGCACTACTGCAAAGAAGTGCGTATTGTGCATCGCGGAGTGGATTTCAGCGGGCACGATTACTTCAAGCACGCCGTCAATGACGCGCCCAAAATCGTTACCACTTTCAACGCCGAAGTCACCGCCATCAGCGGCGGACAAATGGTGGAAAAAGTGTCGGTCAAACACGCCGATGGCCGCAGCGAAGACCTCGCCTGCGCGGGCGTGTTCGCCTACATCGGACTGGAGCCGAACTCGGAATTTCTGCCAGAGGCAGTAAAGCGCGACGCCAAGGGCTTTGTCGTCACCAACGAACACTTTGAAACCGCCCTGCCCGGCGTGTGGGCGGTCGGGGCCGTGCGCAGCGGCTGCGGCGGCGAACTGGACGACGCGATAGCCGATGCCCGGCACGCCGCTGCGAGGATACGCGCGCGTCTTGCGTGATGAAGATCTGCACAGTTGCACCGTTACCATGGGTTACGAATTACAATCGCAACTGATGTTAGTACAATAGGCAATACGGAAGGGAATCGCTCCCGGTGGGGCGGCCGGACTTCAAACCCGGTAGGGGCTGTTAACAGTTCTATGTGGGTTCGACTCCCACTCTCTTCCGCCATTTATTCGCGGAACACCCGTAGGGCGGGAGCGCCCCGGACTTGATCCGGGGGTATCCCGCCGGCAGTTTGGGCATGCACC
>CAMDDY010000546.1 GCA_945893125.1 Bordetella parapertussis | reverse complement strand
TTCATTCTTGGCAACTTTAACTTGGTGGTCGAGGGGCTCGGATGCTATCGCACCTCGCCCACCCAACCTATTAATCAGAGTTGCACTTCGAATTTGAACTCGCGAAGGAAAAAAAGCCTAAACAGGGGCGCAAATCGCTCCATGCGGGTCACGCCGCTGCGCTGAGCGCCGAACGCTATCACGAATTGTTCGATGCGCTGTCCGAAGGCGTGGTCATGGTTGCCGCAGACGGCAAGGTACTGGCCGCCAACACCAGCGCCAAAGCCATGTTGGGCATGACCGCGCTGAAAATCGAAGGTGCGTTGCGCACCGATGCCGCATGGCGCGCCACGCGCGAAGACGGAACCGTCTATCCGCCTCACGACTTTCCGGTACGCAAAACCCTGCGCACCGGAAAATCTCTGAAAAATATCCTGGTCGGCATTCAGTTGCCGCGCCGCAAGCTGCGTTGGCTTTCCGTCAATACGCAACCCTTGTTCGCGCGCAGCCAGCGCAAGCCCATCGCGGTCGTGGCCTCGTTCGAAGACATCACCCGGCAGCGGCGCATCGAAGCCGAACACACAAATCTCGCGGCGGCGGTTCAGGCCTCGCCCGACGCGATCACCTGCACGGATCTCGACAGCAAATTCGTAAGCTGGAATCCCGGCGCGGAACAACTTTTCGGCTACACCGCCAAGGAATCCATCGGCCGTGTCGCGGGCTGGATGGTGCCGGAACAAAAACGCGCGAAATTGCTTGAACACCGCGCCAGGGTGCTGACCGGAGAATCCATCGTCAATTGGCCGACACAGCGCACGCGCAAGGATGGCCGGCGTATTTTCGTGGAAAGCAGTTATGCCCCGATCCGCGATGCGCGCGGACGGGTGAGCGGTATCGTCGGCGTCCACCGCGACGTGACGCGGATGGAAGAAATGATCGAGCGCGTCAAGGCAAGCGAGCAATTGTTCCGCCTGGCGCTGGACGGCATTCCGGATATATTCATGATTTATGAACCAGATCTGCGGCTGAAATTCATCAATCAGCACGGTGCGGTTCTGCTCAACAAGACTGTTGACGAAATCGTCGGCCGGCGCGACGAAGAACTGTTGCCGCCGGAAGTCGCTGGCACTTACCTGCCAACATTACGCAACGCCCTCGACAGCAAATCGTCGCAGTCGGCCGAAATTACATTCGCGCTGCGCGGACGGCAGTACTCCGTCCACGCGACGTTCGTACCGACGCTGGACGAGCAGGGCGAGGTTCGCCAGATTCTCGGCATCCTGCACGACTTTACCAAACGCCGCCAGACCGAAGAGCGGCTCTCGTTCATGGCGCAGTATGACGCGCTCACCGGCCTGCCCAACCGCTACCTGCTGCTCGACCGGCTGGAAGCAGCCATGTTGCGCGCCAAACGCGGCAAGACGTTGTTGGGCGTGCTGTATCTGGATCTTGATCGCTTCAAACAGATCAACGACACGCACGGACACGCCACCGGCGACCTGTTGTTGCAACAGGTGGCGGAACGGCTTGCCGGCACGCTGCGCGCGACCGACACCATTGCGCGATTGGGCGGCGATGAATTCACCGTGCTGGTTGAAAGCGCTTCCAATGTGAGTGAAATTACCGCGGTCGCCGACAAAATCAAGAATGCGTTTGCAACCCCGTTTGAGACCGAATCCGGCGAAATCTTCACCACCACCAGCGTGGGCATTGCGCTATATCCCGATCACGATTACAACCGTGACGAGTTGCTGAAAAACGCGGACGTGGCGATGTACAGCGCCAAGCAGGAGCGCAATGCCTGGCAGGTTTACCACCCGGATATGAATTCAAATTCGGCGAACCGTTTGAACATGGAAGTCGAGCTGCGGCATGCCCTTGAACGCAACGAATTTGAGTTGTGCTTCCAGCCGCAGATTCAAATTGCCACCGGCGCGGTGGTGGGCATGGAAGCGTTGATACGCTGGCAAAGTGAAAAACTCGGCGCCGTGGGGCCCAGCGAATTCATACCGCTGGCCGAAGACACCGGGCTGATTGTTCCCATCGGCGAATGGATTTTGCGCAGCGCCTACAAGCAGTGCAAGCAATGGGAGCAGGCGGGCATGACGCCGCTGCCGGTATCCGTCAACATCGCCGCGCCGCAATTCCGGCGCAACGATCTGTTGCAAGTGGTTGAATCGATCCTGTCGGAACTCAAGCTCGATCCGGCGTGGCTTGCGTTCGAGATCACCGAAAGCAGCATCATGAAACACGAGGAGCAGACCATCAAAACCCTGTTCGCGCTGCGCGACATGGGCGTAAAACTCTCCATCGACGACTTCGGCACCGGCTATTCCAGCCTGAGCTATCTCAAGCGTTTTCCCATCGACAAGCTCAAGATCGATCAGTCATTCGTGCGCGATATCACCGTCGACAGCAACGATGCGGCCATCGTGTCGGCCATCATCGCCATGAGCAAGCAGTTGGGCCTCAAAACCGTGGCCGAGGGCGTGGAAACGGACGCGCAGCTGCAGTTCCTCACGCGCATCGCGTGCGACGAATACCAGGGATATTTATTCAGCAAACCGGTTGCGGCGGCCGACGTTCCGGCACTGTTCCGCAAGTAGCGCCCGGCGCGGCGGCGTGTTATCGGTTGGCGCGCACCGGGTTTACCCCGCGCGACTTTTCCGCCGCCACGGCAGCGATGCGATGGCGTATACGCTCAAGCACGGCACGCGCGGCGTCTTCGCCGGCCGCGATGTTAGCCTGGCGATGCTGAAAATCATTCATGCGCGAACGCACGGTTTGCGGACGGATCACCACGTCGGCCGCTTCGGCTTCGTCGGCCGGGCGGCGGGAAATATCCACCGCAATCACCACATCCGCGCCCATTTCACGGGCCAGCGCCGCCGGCACGCGGCTCGCCACGCCGCCGTCGACGTAGGTTTTCCCGTTGATCGTCACCGGCCAGAAAAATTTCGGCACGCTGGCCGAAGCGCGCACCGCGATGCCCGTGTTGCCGCGATTGAATACCGCCATGCGCCCGCTGCCTTGTTCCGCCGCCACTGCGGCAAAGGGTTTCACCAGCGCTTCGATCAAGCGACCGTTAAGATTGCGATTGACGTAATGCTGCAAGCGCGCGCCTTCCACTACGCCGGGGCCGAACGCGGTGAAGTCAAAAATTTCATTGTCGTCCAGTTCCAGCGCCAATGCTTCAAGCGCCTGCGCTTTCATCCCGCCCGCGTAAAACGACGCCACCAGCGCGCCGGAACTCGCACCCACCACCACGTCCGCTTCCAGCCCGGCCTCTTCAAGTACCTTCACCACGCCCACATGCGCAAAGCCGCGCGCACCACCCGCGCCGAGCACCAGCCCGAGTACCGGACGCTGCGCTTTCAGCGGCACGATGGCGGCGGTGCGCGGCGCATCGTCGCCATCGTGATTGGCGGGCGTGAGCGCGCAGCCGGCCAGCGCCGCTGCGAGTAAAATAAGCGAAGATAGTTTTCTGGCGGGTGTCATGTTGTTGGTAGTGTCCAGACAACAACGCTTACACACAAGTTCCGGAGTACCATTTTGCCAACCCCCAGCATCACAAAACAAATTATAGTTTAAAAACAAATACTTAAATAAACCCCATTGATCACCATCACCACAAGGAAATCATCATGGCAAGTGA
>CAMDDY010000545.1 GCA_945893125.1 Bordetella parapertussis | reverse complement strand
CCGCTTACTTCGGCTTCGTGCGCGATAATCGCGGCTCGCCGGTGGTCGATGCACAGGTGATGCTGCAACCCAAAAAAGGCAAACCGGTGTCGCTGAAATCAAACGTGCTCGGCCTCTACCGCGGCCACATCAGCAAGGAAGTCCGACCGGACGATGTGCAAATCTCCTGTGTGAAAACCGGCTACAAGCAGACCAAGGTCAATCGCCGCACGGCGGCCAGCGGCACGGTCATGTTCATCGAGACGGAATGCACGATGCAGCGCCTGTAGGGCGCGGTTCCCGTGGTTCCGGTTCCATCTGGCGCGCCCGCAGCGCTGCGGTTTTTCTCGCTGTTGTTCTCGCTGTTTATCTTTTCCCGCTCGTCGGGTTCGGCGCAGCGCACGCCCAAATAGCAGCGAGCGCACCCGACACCATCCTCGTCAATGGCAAGCTCGTCGTCTATGACGGCGCGCCCGCGCAGGCGTTGGCGGTGCGCGACGGAAAAATCGCCGCGATCGGCGATTCGTCGAGCATCCGCGCACTGGCCGGCCCCGCAACGCGCGTCATTGATCTCGGTGGCCGCACCGTCATCCCCGGCCTGATCGACTCACACATCCACGCCATCCGCGCGGGCCTTAGCTACACCACCGAGGTACATTGGTTCGGCGTGCGCACACTCAAAGAAGCGCTCGACCGCCTGCGCACGGCAGCGAAGACGGCGCCGAAAGGCTCATGGCTGGTGGTGGCCGGCGGCTGGACCGATCGGCAATTCCGCGAAGACCGCCGGCCGACGCAGGCCGAGATCGCCGCCGCCGCCCCCGATCACCATGTCTACATCCAGTTGCTCTACACCCATGTGCTGCTCGACCCGCGCGGCGCTGCCGCGTTGGATATCAGCGGCAATACCGTGGCTGCGCGCCTCACCGTCGAACACGACAAAGACAGCAAGCCGACCGGCTGGCTCGCGGGCGACAACCGCGCCATCAGCGATCTGTTTAACCGGTTGCCGCGCCCGACGTTCGCGCAGAAGCTCGAAGGCACGCGCGCGTTCTTCCGCACGCTGAACGCCATGGGCATCACCGGCGTGAGCGATCCGGGCGGCTACAACATCGAGATCGCGGACTACGAGCCGCTGTTCCAAATCTGGCGCGAGCGCGGGCTCACCGTGCGCGTGCGCTACTCCTTAAGCGCGCCGCGCCGCGGCCATGAACTCGAAGACTTCAAAACGCTGACGCAAACGCGGCCGATGGGATCGGGGGACGACTGGTTGCGCTTTAACGGCATTGGCGAGAACGTCACCTGGGGCCTCTACAACAACGACAACCCGAGCGATGCACAAAAAGAACAGCTCCATGAGGTGCTGCGCTGGGCGGTATCGCAGGGCATGACCGCGACTTTTCATTGGCACAACGACCGCCCCGTGCATCACCTGCTGGATGTGCTGGCGCGCGTCAACACCGAGACGTCCATCGCAAAACTGCGCTGGTCGATTGCGCACCTGAACGACGCATCAGCGGAAACGCTCCAGCGTTTGAAGACGCTGGGAATGGGCTGGCTGGTGCAGAACGCGTTCTACTTCCGTGGTGAAGCCTTCCTCGGCCAGCGCGGCCTTGAAGCTGCGCGCCTCGTGCCGCCGCTGGTCACCGCGCTGCGGCTCGCGCTACCGGTCGGCGGCGGCACCGACGCGCACCGCGTGATGGCGCCGAATCCCTTCATCTCGCTGCAATGGATGCTCGACGGTAAAACTATCTCCGGCATAGCCATGCGCGCGGCGGAACAACAGCCGACGCGGATCGAAGCGCTGCGCCTCTACACGCAAGGCAGCGCCTGGTTCACCTTTGAAGAAAACACGCGCGGCACGCTCGCGGTCGGTCAGCTCGCCGATCTCGCGGTGCTCAACCGCGACTACCTTGGCGTGCCGATAGAGCAGATCGGCGGCACTTTCTCGCTGCTGACCCTGGTGGGCGGGCGTATTGTCTACGCCGACGGGCCGTATGCGGCGCTGGAGGAGAAATCGCGTTAATGGCTGAACGGGCATACCAGCGAACATCTACCGCGCCGATCACACCTGGCACGCCCACATCACGATTCCGCCAGACACGTCCGCAACCGCAGCCTCTCCCACGCATGCACCCAGCAGCAATCGTGATCGTATCCCTCGATCACTTCCACGCGCGCATCGGGCAGCGCTTCGGCGAAGCGCCGCAGCGTGCGCGCGGGCACCACGTCGTCTGCCGCGCCGGCGATATGCGTTTGCGCGAGTGACGCCAGCCGTGGCGCGAGCGCCAATGGGTTGAGTGAATCCGCCAGCGGTGTGATCTCTATCGCTTCTGCCCAGGTTTCGGTATCCAGTGGTGCAGCCACCGTCACCAGGCACGAAACATCCGTGCGTTGCGCGGCGAGCAGTGCGGCAATCGCGCCGCCGCCGGAATAACCCACCAGCCGCAAGCGCCGCACGTTGGCGGTGAGCAGCAGTACATCCAGCGCCGCGCTCATGATTGTCACCGCGTGTTCGCCGTAACGGGCGCGCTGCCACAGAATGGATGGGCAGTGCGCCAGCGCATCGGCATCAAGATATTGGCAAGGCCGTCCGAGATAGGCGACCCGCGTAGCGGGATCGCGCAGCGCCAAACGCAGGCTCAGCGCATTGTCGGGCGTGGGATCGGCGGGCGGCTCGAATTTGCCGCGCCATTCGGCGCCATCGCCTTCGATATAAACCGTTAGCGTCGCGTCGGCATCGACAGGCGCACGCGCAGGCTGGCGCAGCCACGCGCGCACCGGCGTGCCCGCCAGCACCGCGACTGGTTGAAACTGCCTCGCCTGCGCCTGCGCGTCCGCACGCTCGGCGGGTGACTCCGGCGACTTTAAGGCGGCGCAACCGCTGAGTGCTGCCAGCAATAACGCGCCGCACCACCGCTGCCGACTTACGGGTTGCGCGCGATCCACGCCAGCAGCCAGTCCGCGATTTTGTGGCTGTGTAAATCCTGCATCAGCATGTGTGATGCGCCGGGCAGCCCGACATCATTCAAAATAATGTTCTGCACATTGCCGCCCGCCTTGGTGGCGGCCTCGGCGAACGCCTTGCACGATTTCAGGCGCGGCGACCAGCGCGACGACAAATCCACGTAGTCGCCCCACAATATCAGCGTCGGCATTTTCAGATACGGTTTGAGGTCACCCGTGGCCGAAGGGCAGGTGCCCGGCTCTATCGACACAATCGCCGCGATGCCCTTGGTGTTCAAGGCCGCAGCCTGAAACGGATACACGCCGGATTGGGAATGGCTCATCAGGATCGTGCCATCGAGCTTGACCGCCAATTCGGATAACGCCGGCACCGTGGGATTCGGCGGCGTCAATGTCTGCGCCCAATCGGGAACCATCTGCTTCCAGAATTCCGCTGCGGCGTTCACCGGGAACTGCATGCCGGGATAAAGCTTCGGATATTCGGGCCCAAAGCGAAAAATCGCCCACGCCGATTCATGGCTCGCCGCATACACCGTCGGCAATTTATCGGCGGGCGCTTTGCCCTGCCGCGTGCTGTTGATCACCGAAATGTTGCCTGCCGAGCGTCCGCGCCACGCCTGATCGACGACATACACCGGGTGCCCCGCGCGCAGAAAATATTCGTCCCAGCCCATGCGGCCGTCCGGCGTGG
>CAMDDY010000544.1 GCA_945893125.1 Bordetella parapertussis | reverse complement strand
TTATTTTTCCACTCTGCTGACAGGCGTAATATGCGACGCGCCGCGGTTCGAATTGATGCTGCAGCCGTACCTTGATCGCAAATACACTGAGCTGAGCCCGATAGAGCGCGCAATTCTGCTGATTGCGGCATTCGAATTCGACTGCCAGCCTGAGGTGCCCTATCGCGTGGTAATCAATGAAGCGGTTGAGCTGGCGAAGAGTTATGGTGGTACGGACGGCTTCAAGTATGTCAACGGCGTAATCGACAAGCTGGCCGTGGACAAGCGTCCGCATGAGATAGGCGCAAGATAGGAGCGGACATGGATCCTAAAATTAAGAAACGCATTACAATGTTTTACATCGGTGGCGTGATTAATGCGCTGCTTGGCTTGTATGTGTTGATCGAAGGCGCATCCTTCCTGCCGCCCGGAAGCATACGATCGCTCGTCATCATTTTCTTTCTGTTTGCCGCGGCCGACTTCTATTTTCCATATGCCATCAAGAAGAAATGGCAGGAGGAAAATGCCGGCAAGCAGGAACAGAACACCGATCCCGCACAGCGTACATAGAGTGGTCTCAGAATTTGATCTGATTCGTCGATACTTTACGCACCGCGCACGAAACACGGTGCTTGGCGTGGGCGATGACGCGGCCGTGGTGCGGGTGGAGAGCGGCTGCGAACTGGTGATTTCCGCGGACATGCTGGTTTCAGATACGCATTTTTTTGCCGATGCGGAGCCCCGCCAACTCGGTCACAAGGCCATGGCAGTTAACCTTTCGGACATGGCGGCGATGGGCGCCACGCCGCGCTGGGCGACGTTGGCGCTTGCGCTGCCCGGCGTCGATCAGAAATGGCTGGCCGCGTTTTCACGCGGCTTCATGGCTCTGGCGCGACGCCACCAGGTCGATCTGATCGGTGGGGACACGACACGCGGCCCGTTGAATATTTGCGTGCAGATCATGGGCATGGTGCCGCGCGGCAAGGCGCTGCGGCGTGATGGTGCGATCCCGGGGGATGATATCTGGATCAGCGGTAAGCTGGGAGACGCGGCATTGGCGCTGGCGGCGCTAAAACGGCAGCTCACGCTCAGACCCGCAGAGATGAAAACTTGTGCTGCGCGGCTGCACCGGCCGCAGCCGCGCGTGACATTGGGACTCGCACTGAGGGGAATCGCGCACAGCGCGATTGATATATCGGATGGCTTGTTGGCTGATCTCGGGCATATTCTCGATCGCTCGAGAGTCGCCGCGCAGATTGAAATGGCGCTGCTGCCAAAATCGGTGGTCATGGCCCGCCATCTGGACGGCGTCGTTGCGTGCCGTGCGTTGCTCGCGGGTGGCGATGACTATGAGCTGTGTTTCACCGCGCCGCGTTCCAAGCGTGCGCGTGTTCTGCGTGCGGGCCATATCACGCGTACGGAATTGACGCGCATCGGGCAAATTCAGGCGCGTGTGCGCGGCCGGCCGACGTTGATCGTGCGTATGGCTGACGGTAGTGCGATGCGCAGCACGGGAGGCGGAGGGTACGATCATTTCGGCTGAAGCGCGCACGGGATTCGGATGGCGATTCATGTTGCAGCACCCGGCGCACCTGATCGCGCTCGGTGGCGGCGCGGGCCTGGTACCACGTGCACCGGGCACGGTCGGTACTCTCTTGGCTGTGCCGCTATATTGGGGATGGGCAGCGCAATTTTCCCTGCAGATACAGTTGGTGTTAATCGCGCTGGCATTCGTGGCCGGTATCTGGGCATGCGGACGCACCGGGCGCGCGCTGGGCGTGTCCGACCATGGCGGCATGGTGTGGGATGAGGTGGTCGCATTTTTGCTGGTGCTGGTTTTTACGCCTGAAGGATTGGTGTGGCAGGTGTTCGCGTTTTTGTTATTCCGCCTGTTCGACATAGTCAAACCACAGCCCATCCGCTATTACGATCGCACATTGCACGGTGGATTCGGCGTCATGTTTGATGACCTGCTTGCGGCGGGCTATACGCTGCTGGTACTGGCGCTGGCACGGGCTCTATTAACCGTATAGGAATGAAGGCTATGTCCGAGCAGCGGTTGTATCAATTGGCGCAGGAGACCGGTGCCGCGCTCATGGCGCGTTCGTACACATTGGTGACCGCCGAGTCGTGCACCGGTGGATGGATAGGCGCGGCGGTGACCATGGTGGCCGGGAGCTCCGAGTGGTATGAACGCGGCTACATCACGTATACCAATATCGCGAAATGTGAAATGCTGGCCGTCAGCGCGCAGACGCTAGAGTCATACGGCGCCGTGTCTGACCAAACAGTGAGGGAAATGGTGGTGGGCGCATTGGCCGCCAGTCATGCCCAGGTGGCGGTCGCTGTGAGCGGCGTGGCGGGGCCGGGTGGCGGCACACCCGCAAAACCCGTGGGCATGGTATGCCTCGCCTGGGCGTTGAAGCATGGTTCAGTGATCGCTGAAACGCGGCACTTCGCAGGCGACCGTGAGTCGGTGCGCAGGCAAACGGTTGAACGTTCGCTTGAGGGTGTGCTCTCTCTGATCAAGTAATACTGTGCATGGGGGCAGCCGGTGTGTGGTGCCTATTACTAAAGTCATAGTTGTCATCCGCGTCTTCTTGCCTGCGTTATCCGACATGAGACTGTGCGATAATCATCTGACTTAAATGGGGTAAATCATGGACGAAAATAAGACCAAAGCGCTGGCGGCAGCGTTGTCACAAATTGAAAAGCAGTTCGGCAAGGGTTCCATCATGCGCCTTGGTGAATCCGAGGTCGCAAAAGACATCGAAGTGGTATCGACGGGTTCGCTCGGTCTCGATATCGCACTGGGCGTCGGTGGCCTGCCGCGTGGCCGGGTAGTCGAAATCTACGGTCCGGAGTCGTCGGGCAAGACGACATTGACCTTGTCGGTGATTGCGCAGATGCAGAAGCTGGGTGGCACCGCGGCGTTCATCGACGCCGAGCACGCGCTGGATCCGCAGTACGCGCAAAAACTCGGCGTTAACGTTCAGGACCTGTTGATTTCGCAGCCGGATAATGGCGAACAGGCACTCGAGATTGCCGACATGCTGGTGCGCTCGGGGTCGGTCGATGTCGTGGTGGTCGACTCGGTCGCAGCACTGAC
This sequence comes from Bordetella parapertussis, assembly GCA_945893125.1. Lineage (GTDB taxonomy): Bacteria > Pseudomonadota > Gammaproteobacteria > Burkholderiales > SG8-41 > UBA5216. Next base: position 547 of record CAMDDY010000544.1, on the reverse strand, counting down.
GCCCAAGGCCGAAATCGAAGGCGAAATGGGACAACCGCAGATGGGATTACATGCGCGTTTGATGTCGCAGGCCCTGCGCAAGCTGACCGGTAATATCAAGCGCTCCAATACGACCGTGATATTCATCAATCAGATACGCATGAAAATCGGCGTGATGTTCGGCAATCCCGAGACGACCACGGGTGGAAATGCGCTCAAGTTCTACGCCTCGGTGCGCATCGATATCCGGCGCACAGGCGCGATCAAGAAGGGCGAAGAAGTCATAGGCTCGGAGACACGTGCCAAAGTCGTCAAGAACAAAGTGGCTCCGCCATTCAAGCAGGCCAATTTCGACATCCTTTACGGAGAAGGCATTTCGCGCGAAGGCGAAATCATAGAGTTGGGCGTGCAACACAAGTTTATCGAGAAGTCCGGTGCGTGGTACAGCTACGGCAAGGAGCGTATCGGGCAGGGCAAGGACAATACGCGCGAGTATCTGCGGGCGCATCCCGAAATGGCGCAGGAGATCGAGGCCAAGGTACGCGCGGAAATCGGAGTGGGCGGTGGA
>CAMDDY010000543.1 GCA_945893125.1 Bordetella parapertussis | reverse complement strand
GCGAGTAGGGGACGACAAGGCGCACGGGTTTGGTGGGGTAAGGCTGCGCCTGTGCCGCGCCGGCGAAACCGCCGATCAACACGGCGAGAATTGCGTGAGCAAAGCGGGGCATCATGTTCCCTCCGGACGAAACACCGGCAACGTCGTCTCGTCATCCTGTTTTTCAAATTCCACCCGCACGCGCATGCCGATGCGTACCGCGTCCGGTTCCACCTGCGTCAGCCGCGTCATCAGATGCGGGCCTTCGTCCAGCGCCACCACCGCCACCGCGTATGGCACCAGCGCCTCAAAGCCCTTGCTCGGCGCGCGACGCACAACCGTAAAACTGTAAACCTCGCCGTTGCCGCTGACGGCCTGCCAAGTCAATTGGGTCGAGCCGCAGTGCGGGCAAGCCGTGCGCGGATAAAAATGAAATTTTGCGCACGCGTCGCAGCGCGGCAATTTAAGTTCGCCTTGTTGCGCGGCATGCCAATAGGGCGCGGTGAGTGGATTAGGGGACGGCAGTGGCCGAACGAGGTTCATAGGTAACTATTTGTTTTTAAACAACATTTAACATTAAAGTCAACAACCGTAGGATGGGTGCAACCCATCGCAAACCATGGTGATGCACCTGTGATTGTGATGGGTTACGGCCATTGGCCAGTACCCATCCTACGTAAACTTCTTAGCGCTTTCATAACCCCAAAATCAATGTGCAATGTATCGCGATGGTGCCGCCGTTGCCATGTACCAGCGCGAGTTTGGCGTCCGCCACTTGCCGCGCGCCGGCCTGGCCGCGCAATTGCCGCACGCCTTCGAGCACATGAAACAAGCCGCCGCCGACACCCGGATGCGCGCACGACAGCAAACCGCCGTGCGTCGTTACAGGTAATTCACCACCGAGCGCGATGCGCCCATTTTGCACAAACGCGCCGCCTTCGCCTTTTTTGCAGAAGCCCAAGTCTTCCAGTTCAATGATGACGGTGATGGTAAAACAATCATAAAGCTCGGCCACGTCGATATCCGCGCGCGTCACGCCCGCCATCTCGAATGCCTTTTTGCCGGACAGTACCGCGCCGCTATGCGGCAGATTCATCGCCTCGCCCACGTAGCTGTGGCTCAAGCCATAACCTTGCCCCATCAGCCGCACCGGTTTCTGTTTCAGATCGCGCGCGCGGTCGGCGCTCGTCACGATGGCCGCCGCCGCGCCATCCGACACCAGCGCGCAATCGAAGCGCTTCAACGGTGAAGTCACCATCGGCGAATCCAGCACATCGCGCACACTGATCGGCTTTTGCTGATGCGCATGCGGATTCAGCGATGCGTGCCGGCGTATCGTTACCGCCACCTCCGCCATCTGCTCTTCGGTAGTGCCGTACTCGTGCCTGTGCCGCTGTGCAATTAACGCATAGTTCGACGCCACCAGCGGCCCATACGGCACTTCAAACTGCGGATGCGCGGCACCCGATTCGGCCATGGTTTGCACCGCTGACGAACGCGTGCGATTGGTCAACAGGTTTTGCCCGGCCACGCACAGCACGGTGTGGCATTGCCCGGACGCAATCGCCATCGCCGCGTGATGAATCATCGCGCAACCCGAGGCGCCCGCGAGATCGAGCGTGGACAAATACGCGGGCTGCACGCCGAGAAAGCTCGACACCACGCCGCATGGCATGTTCCACGGTTCCACGCGCACCGGCGTGGTGATCAGGCCGTCGATGTCGGCCATCGTCAGCCCGGCGTCATTCAACGCCGCGTACGCGGCGTCGCCCTGCAATTGCAGCGCGCTGCGGTCAGGGACTTTGCCAAGGCGGCTTTCGCCGATGCCGGCAATGCGAACTTTGGACAGCATCACGGTGCGCGCTTCAACACATCGCGTGCAATCAACATGCGCTGCACTTCGGATGAGCCTTCGCCTATGCGGTAATGGCGCACGTCGCGATACATGCGTTCAATCGGATAGCCCTGCACTATCCCCATACCGCCGTGAATCTGCACCGCGCGGTCGGCCACGCGCCCCACCATTTCCGAGCAATACAATTTGCAGATGCTGGGCGCGGTGCCGACATCGATGCCGGCATCGATCTGGCGCAACGTTTCGTACACCATCGCGCGTGCGGCGACAATATCCACTTCGGAATCCGCCAGCATCCACTGGATTGCCTGCCGCTCGGCCAGCGGCTTGCCGAAGGTCACGCGCGCTTTCGCGTGTTGCGCGGACATTTCCAGCAAGCGATCCGCCGTGCCGATGCACGAACACGACACCGCCATGCGGCCATCCCGCAACGACTCTTTCGCCAGATCAAAGCCCTGCCCAGGCTTGCCGAGCACGGCGCTGTCGGGCACCTTGCAGTTGTCGAATTCCAGCTCGGCGAGCTTGATCACGTCGGAGCCCATGGTGGTCTCGACACGCGAAACCTTGAAGCCCGGCGTACCTTTGTCAATCAGAAACGCGGTTACGCCGCCGCGCGTGCGTTTAACCGGATCGGTAATCGCAATTACCGTGATGAAATCCGCGTCGTGCGCGCCGTTGATAAAATGCTTGCGGCCATTGAGTATCCAGCCGCCTCCAGCTTGTTCCGCGCGGGTCGCCTGCGTGATCATGGCAGAATTGTCAGAGCCTCCCGCGGGCTCGGTCAACGCGAACGCGGTACGCTGGGTGCCGTCCATCAGGCCGGTGAGATACTTGTTGCGCTGCTCGGGCGTGCCGTGACGCGAAATCGCTATCGGCGTCAATCCGCCGCCGCCGCTCGCAAGGATGCCAAACACGCGGTGCGAACGACTGAATTCCTCAAGCATCAAACAATACGGAAACATGCCCATGCCCGCGCCGCCCACTTCCACCGGCAAACGCATCGACAGGTAACCGTGCTTGCCCAGCAACGGCAACAGATGCGGCGGCAACTCACCAGTTTTGTCGATGGCGTTTTCCAGCGGCTCCAGTTCAGCCTTGACGAATTTGCGCAGCGCTTCGCGCATCTGCGTGAGTTCCGGCGTCAGCTCAAACTTCATGTCATTCTCCTCCCGCCGCGCGATAGGCGACCATCGCATGCTCGGCTGCTTCGAGCGCGGCGCGCATGGGCTTGCGCAGCCAGGCTTTGCTCGCGGCAATGGCCCGAGGATTTTTCGCCATCCAGTCACGCGCCTGTTTTTCGGCTTGAACAACGACGTCGGCTCGCGGCGCCACCGCGTGAATCAAGCCGTGCCACGCGCCTTCGGCTGCGCTCAACGGCCGCCCGGTCTGCACCAGATCGTACGCCAGCGCGCCGCCGATCAGGGGCGTGAGTATCGCCAGCCCCGCCAGCGGCGGCGTGCCCAGATCAATCTCCGGCAGCACAAACGAAGCCGTGTCGGACGCGACGATCACATCCGCCAGCGCCGCAATCATAAAACCACCGCCGCTCGCCACGCCATTCACTGCGGCCACTACCGGCTTGTCAAAATCCACCAGCGCCATCAGCACCGCGAAAAACGCCGTGGAACGCGCCTGACGAAATTCATCCGGCGCCATCGTTGCCGATGTTTGACGCACATCCACGCCGCCGGAAAAAACCCGTTCGCCCGCGCCGGTAATCAACACACCGCGCACCGCTGCATTACTGCGCGCATTGCGCAATGCGTCGCCCAGCCCGCGCGTCATCTCAATCGTCATCGCGTTGGCTTTT
>CAMDDY010000542.1 GCA_945893125.1 Bordetella parapertussis | reverse complement strand
TCAATCGTGCGCAGTTTGGATTCGTCCATGTTGATGATCATCCTGTGATGATCAACCCAAACGCCAATCCCTCTAAATTAACCCTTCAGGCTCATTCCTCGTTGGAAATACGCCTGCCGCTCAGGCTCATACCACGTTGGACAAGGCTCGCTTTTGACTAACACGCAAATCTTTTGTATAATGCGCGGCTTTCCCGAATGCAGAGCCTTGCAAAGAGGCTTGCAGGGATAAACAACATATGTTGCCGATGGGCGGGGTTTAACATGTATGCGGTCGTAAAAACGGGTGGTAAGCAATATCGGGTCAGCGGCGGCCAAAAAGTCAAGGTAGAACAAATACTTGCAGACGTTGGCGCTGAAATCACGTTGGACCAGGTGCTGGCGGTTGGCGAGGGCGAAGCGGTGAAACTGGGCAAACCCCTGGTTGCCGGCGCCACTGTCACAGCCAAGGTACTCGCGCATGGCCGCGGCGACAAAGTGCATATTTTCAAGATGCGCCGCCGCAAGCATTACAAGAAACAACAGGGTCACCGCCAGAATTACACCGAAATCGAAATTCTCGGCATCACTGGATAAGAAGGACACACCATGGCACATAAAAAAGCCGGCGGCAGTTCACGTAACGGTCGCGACTCCGAATCAAAACGTCTGGGCGTCAAAGCCTTCGGCGGCGAGCTCATTCCGGCGGGCAGCATTATCGTCCGTCAGCGCGGCACGCGCATGCACGCGGGCGACAACGTCGGCATGGGCCGCGATCACACGTTGTTCGCAAAAGTCACCGGGCGCGTGGCGTTTGCAAAAAAAGGCGCAGAAAGCCGTACCATGGTCAACGTGGTGCCGGTACAAGCGGCCTGATCCATTTTTGCGCTCGGCAACAAGCCCTGTCGCCGACAGGGCTTTTTTGTTGGCTTTTTTGTTTTCGGGCCGATTGCAGTAAGCTGACACCATGAAATTCATCGACGAATCCATCATCGAGGTTCACGCCGGCAAGGGCGGCGACGGCGTCGCCAGCTTCCGGCGCGAAAAATTCATGCCCTTTGGCGGCCCGGACGGCGGTGACGGCGGCAAGGGCGGCAGCATTTATGCAGTTGCCGACAGCAATATCAACACGCTGATCGATTACCGCTACGCGCGCATCCACCGCGCGAAGAAGGGCGAAAAAGGACGCGGCGCCGATTGCTACGGTCGCGGCGCGGAAGACATCGAACTGCGCATGCCTGTCGGCACCGTCATCAGCGATTTTGAAACCGGCGAAGTGCTGGCCGATCTGGCGCGCAATCATGCGCGCGCGCTGATCGCCAAAGGCGGCAAGGGCGGTATCGGCAATCTGCATTTCAAATCCAGCACCAACCGCACGCCGCGGCAGTTCACGCGCGGCGAAGAAGGCGAGGCGCGCAAGCTCAAACTAGAGCTTAAAGTGCTGGCCGATGTCGGCCTGCTGGGCATGCCCAACGCGGGCAAGTCCACCTTGATCCGCGCGGTGTCGGCGGCTAAGCCCAAGGTTGCCGACTATCCTTTCACCACATTGCATCCGAATCTGGGCGTGGTACGCGCGAACATGAATCGCAGTTTTGTCATCGCCGATATTCCCGGCCTGATCGAGGGCGCCGCCGAAGGCGCGGGCCTCGGCCACCAATTTCTGCGCCACCTCGCACGCACAAAATTATTACTGCATCTGATCGACATCGCGCCGCCCGAAGAAGGCGCCGATCCGGTCAAGGATGCGCGGGCCATCGTGGCCGAATTGCGCAAGTACGACGAAGCGCTGTATAAAAAATCGCGCTGGCTGATCCTCAACAAAGCCGATCTGCTGGGCGACGATGAGCGCGACAAACTCACCAAGAGCATCGTCCGGCGCCTGCGCTGGAAAGGCCCGGTGTTTGTGATTTCCGCGATTTCCGGCATGGGCTGCACTGAACTGGTCCAGGCCATCATGAATTATCTGGACAGTCTGCCGGTCGTGGCGATGCACGCCGAGGACGACGCGCACGCAGCGGCTTGATGTCATGACCACGCCACTGAAAACCGCCAAACGCTTCGTGGTCAAGGTGGGATCCAGCCTGGTCACCAATCAGGGCCTGGGCCTCGATCACGCCGCGCTCGCGCGTTGGGCAGCGCAGATCGCGCAATTGCGAAAACTGAACCGCGAAGTGGTGCTGGTTTCCAGCGGCGCCATCGCCGAAGGCATGCAACGGCTGGGGTGGAAAAAACGTCCGCGCGCGGTGCATGAATTGCAGGCGGCGGCGGCCGTGGGTCAGATGGGACTGGTGCAGGTTTACGAATCATGCTTTCGCGTGCATGGCCTGCTCACGTCGCAGATCCTGCTCACGCATGACGATTTGGCGGACCGCAAGCGCTACCTCAACGCGCGCTCGACGCTGCGCACCTTGCTGGCGCTCGGCGTGATCCCCATCATCAACGAAAACGACACCGTCGCCACCGACGAAATTCGCGTCGGCGACAACGACACACTGGGTTCGCTGGTCACCAACCTGATCGAAGCGGATGTGCTGGTGATTCTCACCGATCAGACCGGCCTGTTCGATTCAGACCCGCGCATGAATCCGCAAGCGAAGCTGGTGCCCGAAGCCGACGCCGGCGACCCCGCCCTCGAAAAAATGGCCGGCGGCGCGGGCAGTCACATTGGCTTGGGCGGCATGATCACCAAGGTCATCGCGGCGCAGCGCGCGGCGCGCGGCGGCGCGCACACGCTGATTGCATCGGGTCACGAGCCTGATGTGCTGGTACGCCTCGCGCAGGGCGAGCGCATCGGCACGCTGCTGCGGGCAAAATCCGCGACACTGGCCGCGCGCAAACAGTGGCTGGCCGATCATCTGCAAACCCGCGGCAACCTCATGCTCGACGCCGGCGCCGCGCGCGCGCTGACAGCAGACGGCAAGAGCCTGCTGCCGATTGGCGTATACGAAGTAACCGGAGAATTCGAGCGTGGCGAAGCCGTCAGTTGCCGCGACGAATCCCACCGCGAAATCGCGCGCGGCCTGGTTAACTACAGCGCTTCCGAAGCGCGCCGCATCCTGCGCACACCATCGAGCGAAATCGAAGCGAAACTCGGTTACATTGATGAACCGGAGTTAATACACCGCGACAATCTGGTTTTGTTGTAACCCGGGCGACCTAGTCCGAACGTGGCGGCGGGCCATATTTCAAGGTTTGCAGTATTTGCGCTACCGTGGCTATGGTTTTTCTGGTGGGGCAAAAATGCTCGCGAAACAGCGTCAGATGATGATTATTGATTTCGCGAAACATAATCTCGCGCCACCGGGTATCGCGGGCACGCGACCAATCGCTGTTGGGACGGCCAAACGCGTAGATCTTGAGTTCGCGCGTGTCACAGCGTATGCCTTCGAACGACACATTGGTGGCGCCGCCACCCGTTTTAATCATCAGCGTATAGCGCACCACGCCGTCGTCTCCGACCGAAACCGAAGCCGAATCCACAAAAAAAACGTTTGCGGTGTTGGCCCCCGCATCAAACCGCAGCAGATTTCCAGGCTTGGGATAGGACGGGATTTGCGCCTGTAATTCCTGCCAGGATTTTTTCTCCTGATCGAGTTCGTAATCCCAATCTTTCCATTGGGCGATTGCCGGCGGCGCCATGAGCATCGCGCTCAGCGCCACCAACGCTTTGGCACATTCACGC
>CAMDDY010000541.1 GCA_945893125.1 Bordetella parapertussis | reverse complement strand
GGTAATTTCAGCGCAGATTTTAAGATTAGCCATCGCCACCGCCATGCCGCCCGGCGCGTTGGTTCCCGGTGACACCATGATGACCTCGCAGCCCAGCGCCACCGCTTTCTCGCACACATAACGCAGCGATTCCGTGAGCCGCTTTAGATCCTCCCCCGCCGCGAACAACACACCGCTTTCGGTGCCGATCACCGCTACTGTGATATTGGCGTCGCGCACCAGCGTCACCATCGCGTCCTCGCTCATGCCGGCTTTGCGACCGCGCATGAAATCGACGTGGCGCAATTCAACCGCGTTGTAGCCGGCTTCGCGCGCAATGCGCAAGGCGTCGGCGAGCGGCGTGGTGTCCAGCGTCCAGGTGTGCAGAGCGATGTGATTGTGGAGAATATTCAAGTGCGCCTCTATGGATATAAGTATATGTTTATAAAAGATTATTTTAGAACGGTGCCACAGCGGCCCAAGGCCGCAATCGCCACCTCATACTGCGCGGTAACTTCACTGCCGTGCCGCACGGTCGTATTCAGATCGTGCAGTATGCCGTCCTGTATGCCGTAAATAAACCCATGCACTGCCAACGCTTGATTGCGCTCCCACGCGTCGCGCACGATCGACGTCTCGCACACGTGCGCCACCTGCTCGATCACATTCAGTTCGCACAGCCGGTTGTGCTGCTCGGCCTTCACCAGCGCACGCAGACGCGCAGCGTGCTTGTCCTCCACGTCGCGCACGTAGCGCAGCCAGTTGTCGGACAAGCCCAGCCGATCCCGATTTAATACCGCCTGCACACCGGAACATCCGTAATGCCCGCAGACAATAATATGACGCACGCGCAACACGTCCACCGCGAACTGCAATACCGACAGGCAGTTCATGTCGCTGTGAACCACGACGTTGGCCACGTTACGATGCACGAATACATCGCCAGGCAATAATCCCACCACGGTGTTGGCCGGCACCCGGCTGTCGGAACAACCGATCCACAGAAATTCCGGCGCCTGCTGTTTCGACAGCTTGTCGAAAAAATCCGGGTCCTGCGCGCGCACACCATTCGCCCACGCGCGATTTTGTTCAAACAACCCGGCGAGTTCATCCATGGCTATGACCCTGCGGCGGCACTCGCCGCCGTTCCCGCCACGCGCCCGAACGTCGCGCCCGACATCATGCCCGCGCCCGACGCATACGCACCGACGAACAAGCCGCCGACCATTTCACCTGCCGCGTACAAACCCGGAATCGGCCGTCCCGCGACATGCTGCACCTGCCCGGTAGTGGCGTTGATTTTTAATCCGCCAAAGGTAAAGGTAATGCCGCAGCGCACCGGCCACGCCTCGAACGGCCCTTGGTCGATTTCCAGTGCGTAATTGCTTTTCGGCGGCACGATACCTGCCGTACCTTTGCCATCGAGATTGTGCCGGTCAGGATTGTAATTGCCCGGCTGCACCGCCGCGTTAAATGCGCGCACGGTGTTGATGAAATTTTCCACCGGCAGGCCGAGTTCCACCGCAAGTTGTTCCAGCGTGTCGGCCTTGGCGGTGGTGGCCTTGCGATAGTTGGCGGTGTACATGTCGCGCTCGCGTATTTTCGCATCCAGTATCTGAATCGCGATTCCACCCGGCTGCGCCATGATCGCGCGGCCCATGCTGGCGTAGGTGCGCCCGCGCGTGTCCGACACTTCATCGATGAAACGCTCGCCTTTCATATTCACCAGAATCCCGTACGGATACATATAACGATTCAGGCTGTCGCCATGCACATGCACCGACGGCACGGTGAATTTCGGCAGCGCGATATCCTGCGGCGAGGCGTGACAGGTACTCCAGCTACCATGGGGCAGCGCGCCGATGTTCATCGCCATGCGCAGCCCGTCGCCGGTGTTGTACGGCACGCCGCGCACATGCACCGAATCCCAGCCCGGCCCCAGATAACGCGCGCGCATTTCGGCGTTGGCCTCGAAGCCGCCGCACGCGAGGATCACCGCCTTGGCATGGAACATCACGTAACCCGCGGGCGTCAGCGCACGCACGCCGGTGACGCGACCGGTTTTGTCTTCGATCAATTCCGTCGCCGATGTTTCATAATGAAACGTAGCGCCGGTACGATCGAGAATCTCAAAATTGCGTTTCTGCAAACCCGCACCGCCGCCGTTCATGGTAAGCACATTGTCGTTGGTCATGCTGGCGGGCACCCAGTCATGCCCCTTGCCGGCAAGCCACTGCACGGTATTCAGCGATTCGGTGACATGCACGTGCAGCAGTTCTTCGTCCGTCTGATTATTCGTGACGCGCATCAACTCGTCCCACACCTCGGCCTCGGTGCGGTGCGGCAAGCCGCCTTCCAGCAACTTGCGTAGTTCATCGTCGGACATATTGCGCACCAGCGGACGCAGGTCTTCGATGCCGTTGAACACAAAACGGATGTGTCCCGTCATCGCACTGTTGCCGCCGCGATCCCGCTTCGGCGCTTTTTCGATGATGCCGACACTTTTGGTTTTTTCCAGCGCGGCGTGTGCCGCTGAACACGCGGCATTGCCGCCGCCGACTATCAATACGTCGTAATGAAACACGTCATCTGCCATTGCGTTACCTGTTAAATATTATCTTTTATAAACAAATACTTATGCAAACTTACGCTGCACCACCCGCGCGGGACTGACTTCCAGCAAGCGCATGAAATCGCGCACCGAGGTTATCGTCTCGAAGCGATCCAGCGCCGCAGAAACATTCGCGACTTGCCGTGCCGGCAACACACTCGCCGCGCAATCCTCAAACTTGGCCTTGAGTTGCTCGGGCGGAATCGGATTGGCCGAGGTGCGGCCCAACGGACGAATCACACGCGACGACATCGCGCGGCCGTCTTTCAGTGTCACCTTCACTTCCGCCGCGAAGCCCTGCCCCGGCTCAAATTGTCCGTCGCGATGCGGCACCGCATGCACACGCGCGAGCACGGCTTGCAACGCAGGTTCACGCAACGCAGCCTCGTCAAAATGTTTTAACGACACGCGCCCATCCAGCAGCGCGCGCGCCACGCAATACTGCACGCTGAATTTGGCTTCGAGTCCGGTGGTGGGTTGCGCGCGGTCGGTATGCGCCAGGCGCGGCGCGGCGGTCCACGAATCGACGCGTGTTATCGCATCGGCTTTAAACACGCCGTGCTCGCGCACCAGATTCAACGCCGCTTCAATCGGCGAATGCGTGCTGTAGCAACACGGATACAATTTGTACGACGCGCCCGGCTCGACAATATCCAGCGGCGCGTCCCAGGTTTCCAGCACGCGCTCGGCGTGAAACCGGCCCGCGCCGTTGAACAAATTGAAATACCCCTGCTTGTGCGCAAACGCATCGGCGTTCGCCGTAAAACCCTTGCGCGCGAGCAGCACCGCCATCAAGCCGTTGCGCGCGCACTGGCCCACGTGCAGTGATTTGGTCATGGTGCCGAAATTGGCCTTGTTGCCCGCCGCCAGCGAGGTGCTCATCGCCAGCGCGGTTTCGGTTTGCGCCACCGTCAAATTCAGCAAACGCGCGCACGCCGCCGCCACCGCGAACACCCCCACGGTGGAGGTCGGATGCCAGCCCGCCTCGGTGTGAAACGGATGCACCGCGCGCCCGATTTGCGAACCGGTTTCGTACCCCGCCACATGCGCCAGCAGCACATCCGCGCCGC
>CAMDDY010000540.1 GCA_945893125.1 Bordetella parapertussis | reverse complement strand
GTCATGCTCGCCGCCTGAAACGTGAGCATGATGACCAGCGCGTTTTTGTAAACGTTGTCGTTGAACGCGCCCAGAAACTGCACGCTGAAAAACGGCCCGAAGCGGCGCTGCTTTAGGAGATCAAACTGGCTGGGTTCTGACATGCGGCATTCCTTACGCGTTATTTATGTAACTAATTGTTTTTATTGTATTATTTACAAAACTGCACGCGCCCGGCGCTTGCGCACCGAGCGTATCGACAGCAATCCGGCAATCACGGCGAACCCGCCCAGCGCAGGTGCCCACGGCGGCATCGGCTCATCATTCAGGGTATCCGGTTCTATCAATGCCGTGGGAAACGGACGCGGATCAACCGGCACTATTTTCCATTGCGTTTTGTCTTCCGGCACGCGCTTCATGTATTCGTCAATGGACGCCACCGGAAACGAACCGAAGGCGCGGCTTGACGGAATCTGCGGGATGCGCACAAACACAATGGCTTCGATGTCTTCGCGCAGCAGGTTTTCCAGCTTGCCCGCGGCCACACTGCCGCCCGCGCTATTGACGACGCCCGCGATATGCAACAAGTCACGCCCCGCCGCATCGTACGCTGCCGCCGGATACAAGCGCGATTGCTCTTCGATCATGTAGTCATACGCCTGCTTGCCGCTGGCAAAGCTCAGCTCCGCGATGGCCTTATACGGATACGCGGCAATCGCTTTCACCGTACTGGTCGGCCCCTGCAGCGGAATATTCCATCCCAGGGTACGCAGTGTGTCCATGCTGATGCCGGCGCAGTTGGCGCCGGCGTGGCGGTAAAAGAAATCCTGGCGATAGAGATGGTGATACACGCGCGAAATCGCACCCTGATACGCGTATGCCGCGCGGTCGCTTTTGAGCACCGCCACCAGCATGTACGAAGGGCGATACCACGATTGCCCGCTGTTCACATCCGCGAGGTAGTTGTCCATTGGCAACATGGCGGCGGTAATGCCTTTTTCGCTGAACGAACCCAGGTTGTAAAAGTTATTCACCGTCCAGTCGGCGAAATCGCCACCCTTGGCGTGGCGACCCGTGGCAATAGCGAAATGCCCACCATGCGCTTCGTCGTCATCGCCCTGCGCGCCGTTCAACATGATGCCGATCACGGCGCGGCCCGACCAGTCACGCGTGGCGGCCGGTGTTTTCTCCCACAGCAACCGCGTTTCAAAACGCTCATCCTTACCCTGCGCGTGCCGGCGCACCAGCCCCAGCAGCGACTCGTTCGTTTGCAAGGGCTGCAACTTCATTTGCGTTTCGTCTATTGCCCAATCCTGCGGCCATAGGGTGCGTGCGATAAAGGTATCGCCCTGCATAGCGCCGCGCATGCGCACGGCGCGCTGTTGAAAAAACACCTTGCTGCTCTCGTTGTAAAACGACAGATTGGTTTTTATTTTTGGCGTTACCTTGAACGGCAAACTCGTGCCGTCGTCGAAGGTAATGGCCTCGCCGTTGGCGGAAAGCCTTGCATCCCGCACGACACTGGGCGCGCCCAGCCACAACATCGGCGGACGCGCCTTCATATCTTCATCTTTTGCACCGGCATACCAGCGCTTCACGTCCTCTTGCGCCGTCACACCACGTGAAAAATCCGCCGCTTTGACGCCCGCTGCGGGTATCGCAACCAGATCGTCGTTGAAATACCACAGCGCCTGCTTTGGTGTGGCGCAGTCCTTGCAATCACCTTGGGTGACACGGAAATCCGCGCCTTGATACAGGCCAAAAGCGCTTGCGGTAGCCGGCGCGATTTTCGCCGCCGCGAAGGAATTTGAATCCTGCCCGCGAGCCGTGCCCGCGCCGATAAGCAAGCCGGCGACGACCGCCGCGACTATCGCGGTGAAGATTTTTTGCATCATTATTCTTATGCCCTCCCGCCAGGCTGATGCGAAACGATACACTAAAAGCAGGCGGTTCATGGCAATCTCAAGATCTGGCGCGCAGCACGCATTTGCGTTTGGTCCACGAATCGAATGACCGATTCCACCGTGACCGCCTGATAGCGCCCTGCCTGCATCTCGTCATTGGAGTGATCGTTAAAGTACACGTTAGCGGCAAATAGCCGCGCGCCGATGCGCTCAAACGGCGCGATGCGAATTTCGCTGGGCTCGAATCCACGTTCGCGCAGCAAACGTTGCGCGTCCATGCGACCGGCCACCGCGCCCGCAGGCGCCATGGCGGCGGCGATCTGCTCAAGCACCCATTGATTGGAGTTCTGATGGCGCGTCGAATACGGATGCGCGATCAGGCTGTAGCTTTTTTGATGCAGATTCAGCGGCAGCGGCGTGGCCGCCACCGCCCGCAGCCGCGCCTGCAATTCGGGCGTGGGGGTCACGATGATGGCCTCGAACGCAAACACATCATCAAGGAAAAAATTTCCCAGCCCTTCGTCGTACAGCGACGACTCGCCGGTGCCACACTCGTTGAGCATGTGCGTCAAAAACCAGCGCCCCTTCGGATGATCGCGCAGCGCAAACGCCATGTGCGAATAGCGCAGGCCGTGTTTTGACATATCACGCCCCACGCGCCCCACCAGCGCCACCTGCGCGCCGCTGGCATCCAGCGCCTCGCGTGTGCGCAGCGCCAGTTGCAGCGCTTTTTGCACGGTGACGGCATCGGGTTTTACTTCCTGGCAGGAACGGCCCGCGTGGGCAGGCGCGCTCATCGCGAGCGCCGTCACTATTGCCGCAAGCAGAAATCGAATCGTACGCATGGCGTGTTCTTAACGGCTGTAACGCGATTGATGAATCAGCGATTGCCCGATTTCATTCGGTATGAACGCAATCGCCTTGCCCGACGCCACCAGCACATAACCCACGCCCGTGGCCGAGGCCTGCACCAGCTGGCCCGCCGCCACAGCTGACGCAGCAGCGCCATCGACCAACAGCGTCACCGACTGCCCGCTCGCGTTACCGGCATCGCGCACCACCACCGACACACCGCGTGCGGATTGCTCCACACCGGTGACGATCAGTTCGCCGCTGGCGGCCAGCACGCTGACACTGCCCAGCACCACCAAGCCGGACGCCATCGACAATTGGCTGGAAGCGCGCGTGCTGTCGCTTTGCCCCATCGCACCCGCAGGCAGCATCGACAAACCCAGCGCCGCGCTCAACATCCACACCTTCAGTTTCGATTTCAGTTTCATGTTCGCTACTCCTTGCAGGTTGTTAAAACATCAGCCAACAAAACCATATAACCACTCATTTAGTTATATACAGCAAAAAAATATAAGCACCCTTCAAACATGCTGGCGTATGTGCTCCAGCACAATCTCCATCGCCTCGACCAAAAAACCTTTCGCGATCCAGAAATAAACTTCCTTGCCTTCTTTCACGCTTTCCAGCACGCCCGCCTCGCGCAGAATTTTCAAGTGGTGCGACACCGCCGAGCGCGATAGCGTAGCCACCTCCACTATCTGCCCCACATTCAACCGCTCGCCCGGCTCAAACGTCAGCAAAATTCGTTGCCGATGTTCGTCGCCCAGCGCGGTGAACACCTTGGAAATATTGCGCCACTCCTTGGGGATGGCGCGCATGTAGTCTTTGTTCATATCGATATACTCAATTATTTGGTTATGTTTGTCAAGCGGTTATTGTGTGGTGGCGGATTACTCTCATTATAAATACCATAACTATTTGTTTTAATTA
>CAMDDY010000539.1 GCA_945893125.1 Bordetella parapertussis | reverse complement strand
TATCAAGCAGGTGAAAATGGTGGTGCTGAACTCGGGCACCCAGGCGGCATCGGCGATGGGCGGGCATATTGACGTGGCGGTTTCCCCGCTGGCACAGGTGTTGCCGCATCTGGAAAGCGGCAAAATGCGCGTGCTCGGCGTCAGCGCGCCCAAGCGCAAGCCCGGCGTGCTGGCGGCGGTACCGACTTGGCCGGAGCTGGGTTACAAATCGGGCACCTACGAAACCTGGCGCGCGATGATTGCGCCGAAAGACATCACTGCCGCGCAGGCGGCGTACTGGGAGGACGTGCTGCGCAAGGTGGTGCAAAGCGAAGATTTCAAAAAGGCCGCCGAGAAAAATCAGTGGGATGTGGATTTCAAGGGCGCCGCCGACACCCGCAAACACTTTGACGAAGAGTACGCGGCAACCAAGAAAGTGATGACGTATCTGGGATTGATTCAGTGACGGAGGTGTAGACGTGATGATGCTTCGTTTGTTATCCGCAGGTTTGCTGGCCGCACTAACTTGCGTTGCGCCGGCGTCACACGCCCAAGGCTGGACGCCGCAACGCCACGTCGAACTGATCGCGCCCAACGCGCCCGGCGGCGCGATGGATTCCACCGCGCGTATCGTGCAGCGGCAATGGCAGGAGAAGAAACTCCTGCCGGTATCCAGTGCGGTGGTGAATCGCGCCGGCGCCGAACACGCACTGGCGTACACGTTTTTAAGCCAGCGCACCGGCGACGCGCATTTTTTGAGTCTGGCCTCGCCGGTGCTGCTGGCCAATCACTTGGCCGGTCGCCTGCCGGTGACCTACACCGATGTGACGCCCATCGCCACCATCATGACCGAGGCGTATATCGTGGTGGTGCGCACGGATTCGCCGGTGAAAACGGGGCGCGATCTGATCGATACATTAAAAGCCAGGCCGGATTCACTGACCATTGCCATCAACACCATCCTCACCCGCATCGCGGCCGGGCGCGTGCTGCAATCGGCCCGCATCGACATCAAGCCAGTCAAAATGGTGGTGCTCGAAAGCAGCAAACAACTGTCCGGATTGCTCGGCGGGCATCTGGATGTGGCGTTCGGTTCCGCGGTGGGATTTCTGCCGCAGATCGAGGCTGGCAACCTGCGCGTAATCGCGGTGACCAGCGCAAAGCGGCAATCCGGCCTGCTCGCCGCCGCGCCGACCTGGGCGGAGCTGGGGCATCCCACCGCGGTCAGCGAAACCTGGCGCGCGATTCTTGCGCCCAAGGGCATCACGCCCGCGCAAATCGCGTATTGGGAGCGGGTGATGTACCAGATCGCGGCCAGCGATGAGTTCCGCCAAAGCGCCGAACGCGTGCAGGGCGAGGCAGTTTTCAAGAATGCCGCCGAAACACGCAAGCACATGGCCGCGGAATACGCGCAGGCCAAGAACATCATGACGTATCTGGGTCTTATCAAATAGAATCGACGCACGCATACACACAGGGAGAAGAAAATGGCCATGGCAGGATCACTGAATCCCGCATCACAGGCATCGCGCACGCTGGCGCTGAACATGAAGCTGCTGGCGCAGCACGAGCTCGACGGCTTCGGCGGCATCGGCGAAGGCTGCAATATGCAGATGACCAAGGACGGACGGCGCATCCTGTGGCTGGCGCACGAGTCCGCGCCGAAAAATTTCACCGGCGTGGATGTCACCGATCCCCGCAACCTCAAAATGATTGTGCAGACGGAATTGCCGCACGCGCTGGTACGCTCGAATTCGCTGGAAGTCGTCGGTGACATGATGGTGGTGTGTTACCAGGTGCGCGGCGGCAAGGGCAACCCGAACGACCCTAATAATCTCAAGCAATCGGCGGGCGGCAAACCCGCGGGCTTCGATTTATTTGACGTCAGCACACCGGAAAAACCCAAGCTGATTTCGCATTTCGATGCCTCCGGCCCGCATTCGCTGGGCGCGCACTGCTGCTGGTTTGTCGATGGCGAATACGTGCACATGAGCTGCGGCGCGCCCGATCATCAGCCGCGCAATCCGAAAGACCATCAGATTTACCGCATCATAGACGTGCGCAATCCATCGAAGCCGGTGGAAGCCGGGCGCTGGTGGTATCCGGGCACCAAGGAAGGCGACGCCGAACCACCGGTACCGCGCCACCCGAAATTCGACGGCGGCTACCGCCCGCACAACATCAGCGTTTACCCGGAGCGCCCCGACCGCGCCTACATGGGCTATATCGACGGCGGCGTGGTGATCCTCGACATCAGCGACAAGGCGCATCCGAAAGAAATTTCGCGCCTGAAAATTTCACCTCCGTACAACGGCATGGCACACACCGCGATGCCGCTGCTGGGCCGCGGGCTGATGGTGCTGGCCGACGAATGCAACAAGGACGACGGTATCGACTGGCCGAAGTTGAACTGGATCGCCGACATGAGCGATGAAACCAATCTGGTGACGATCTCCACGTTGCCGCTGCCGCCGGTGGAATCCTTCGGCAAACGCGGCGGGCGCTTTGGCGCACACAACCTGTACGAAAATTATCCCGCGAAGCACGCGTTTCGTTCGGAGAACATTATTTTCACCTCGTGCTTCAATGCCGGCATCCGCGTCTACGACATCTCGAATCAATACCAGCCGCGCGAAGCGGCATACTTCGTGCCCGGCGCGCCGTCGATGTCGCCCAAGGGCGCGATCCAGATGAACGACGTGTATGTCGATGACCGCAATATTGTGTATGCGGCGGATCGGTTCAGCGGCGGCTTGTATACTTTGGAAATGAATCTCTAAGGCTCGCCTCAACGACTCGCGTTTCACAAGGGATCAGGGCACCCCATGGCCAGGAAAGACATCTACAAAATCGATAATTACTTTATCGCCATCGGCTATACGCTGTTCTTTCTGGGCGCATTGTCCACGCTGTTCGACCCCCACATGTGGCACGAAATCGTCATCAAAGAGGCGGTGGATGGCAAGACCCGTCTCACGTTCGAGGATAAAAACGGGCGCACGCTGGAGACCATCCAAATTGAAAAAGGCGAGCGGTTCGTGGTGGCGGAAATCCAGCGCGAATTTCCCACGGTACGCGCAATCATGGCGGTCAATGGACTTGTGCTGCTGTTGATCGGCTATGGTTACCGCAGTCGCGAAAAGAAAATTATTTCGGTCTGGCACGCGCTTGAGCACACCGGCGAGGCCGCCGTGTCCGGCCTTGCGGTGTCACTGGGTCTTACGCGGGAATTCATACTCAAACACCTGAAGGACATCAACGCCCAGCAGCATTCGGCCTACACCTACGACAGCCGCAGCGACAAGATCATCAATACCCGATTGGCCAGCGAGTATCTGGTGTTCGTCGATTGCTCGAACTGCGGGCGAAAAATAAACCAGAAGGTATCGCTGGATTTATCCAGCCCGCCGCAATGCGAGTATTGCGGAACCGGTGTGTCTGCCGAGCACCTGAATCAACTTAAGCAGGACGCGTTGACAAGCATGCGGTCCGCAACCGCTTCGACGGGCGTGGCTGCATCCGGTGGCGGCGAATTCAATATCGTGCTGTTCGTGGTGCTGTTGCTGCTGTTTTGGCCGGCGGCCGTGTTTTATGTGATTAAGAAAAAAACATCGTTGTAACTATTTTTGTCTCTATTCAGCCTGAATCAGGCGAAGGTGGACGCCCTATGAAAGTCTGGCGCAGCACCTCG
>CAMDDY010000538.1 GCA_945893125.1 Bordetella parapertussis | reverse complement strand
CCCCAGAAAATGCCTCGGCTTCAAAACACCCCACGAAGTCTTCTGGAAGAAGCTACACTCGCATCATAACGCGGTTGCACTTCAGACTTGAATCCGCCAAGGTATTGAAAAACGTTTCGAGCAATTATCGCTGGCCGATGGCGCGAAACTCGCCGCGCGGGTGTCGGGTGATTCGGCGGCGGCGTTTGGTTGGGCGTATGCAATGGCGGTTGAAAGCGCGGCGGATGTTACGCCGCCGCCACGCGCGTTATGGCTGCGCGCCTTGTTGCTGGAGCGCGAGCGCATCGCCAACCACCTGGGTGATCTGGGCTTTCTGGGCAACGACGCGGGATTGGCGTTCGGCTTGTCGCAATTTCTGATTTTGAAAGAGGACGTGCTGCGCCTGAATCAAGCGCTGTTCGGCCACCGCTACCTGATGGACGTGATTGTGCCCGGCGGCGTGGCGCGCGATTTTCCCGACGACGGGGTGTCGCGGGTGCGTGACGAATGTGATCATATCGAAGAAGGCGTGCGCCGCATGCGGCATATTTATGACGAACACGCTGGATTGCAGGATCGCTTTGTCGATTGCGGGCGCGTCACGATCGAGCTTGCCGCGCGGCTGGGCTTGATCGGGCAGGCTGCGCGCGCGAGCGGGCAGGCGTGCGATGTGCGTGTAACGCATGCGTGCGAGCCGTATCGCGAACTGGAGGTGAAGATCGCGCATCATAGTGCCGGCGACGTGGCGGCACGCGTGGCGGTGCGTTTTGCGGAAATTCATGAATCCCTGCGCTTGCTGCGACTGATTGTGGATCGCTTGCCGTTGGGCGAAACCACCGTCACCGTGCCGGCAGTGCTGGCCGGGAAACTCGGTATCGGCTGGGTCGAAGGCTGGCGCGGCGATGTATTCGTGGGGCTGGAAACCGGCATGGATGGGCGCATCGCGCGCCTGCATCCGCGTGACCCGTCGTGGCACAACTGGCCGCTGCTGGAGCACGCGATACTCGGCAACATCGTGCCGGATTTTCCGTTGATCAATAAGTCATTTAATTTGAGTTACGCCGGACAGGATTTGTAGCTATGTTTCAATTACTCAAACAGATCGTCCAAACCGGCATCAAGACCGAAGCGTATCCGCAGCCGGACGATGCGCTGCGCGTCACGGTCGGTCGTTTGCAAGCAGCGGTGCTGGAGCGTTTTCACGGTTCGCTCGCCATACGCCATGTCGATGCCGGTTCGTGCAACGGCTGCGAGCTGGAGATCAACCAGTTGAACTGCCCTTATTACAACCTTGAAGGATTGGGCATCAAGTTTGTCGCCAGCCCGCGTCATGCGGACATGTTGCTGGTGACCGGGCCGGTGTCGCGACACATGGAGGTTGCACTAAAGCGCACCTACGATGCGACGCCCGATCCCAAACTGGTGGTGGCCATCGGCGACTGTGGATGCTGTGGCGGGATCTTCGGTGAAAATTACGCCAGCCGCGGGCGCGTGTCGAACGTGATTCCGGTGGATGTGGCGGTACCGGGCTGTCCGCCTACGCCGGTGGCCATCATGCAGGGGATATTGACGGCGATCGCGGTCAAGAAGGGTTGAACCAGATCCGCTCGCCCTGAGCTTGTCGAAGGGCGTTTGTACTCAAGGTGACGCGAGAGGGCTTCGACAGGCTCAGCCCGAACGGTTTGGTTAATTAACGCGATATTTCTTAACCATCTTCTCATCCAGTTCGATACCAAAGCCGGGCAGATTCAGCACCTTGATCATGCCGTTTTTCGCCTGCGGACGATTGACCCACATTCGCTGCCATATCGGATCGCGCTCCGGGTGGGCAAAACATTCGGCGTAGGTGCCGTGCGGCACCGCGGACAAAAGTTGCGAGGCAATCTGCGCTTCTTCGTGATGCGCCATGCGTACGCCGGCGGTCGCGCATAAACCGGCGACGCGCCGCCAGTCGGTGACGCCGCCGCCTTCGGAGACATCGTAGTTCACGTAATCCACCGCGCCGGCATCGAGCAGGCGGCGTACGCCCTGGCGGGTGATTTCACTTTGGCCGGCGGTGACGGGTATGCGAATCGCTTTGCGTACCCTTGCCATCATCGCGGCGTCGTCGTACCAATGACAAGGCTCCTCGAACCATGCGATATCAAGATGCTCAATCAGGCGCGCGAATTCAATCGCATCCTGCGCCGACCAGCCGCGATTGGCATCGACACAGAGCATGAAATCATTGCCCACCGCCTTGCGTGCCACCGCCACGCGCTTCGCGTCCTCTACAGGCGAAAGTCCTCCCACCTTGAACTTGCAGCCCGCCATGCCGGCCTTGCGATACGACTCGACCTCCTTGCCGAAATCCGCAAGCGTCTTGCCCGGCATGTAATAACCGCCAATCGAAATAATCGGCAACGTGTCGCGATAACCGCCAAGCAATTCGCATACCGATTTGTCGAGCGATTTGCCAATCAAGTCCCAGATCGCGCAGTCGAGGCACGAGATGGCTTCCATCAGAATCTTGCGGTCGCCTTGCGCGGTGGTGAGCGCGAAGAGCTTTTCCCAGATGCGCTCATATTCAAAAATGCCCATGCCCTTGACCAGCGGAAACAAATCCTCGCGCACCAAACGCGCGATCTCGCCGGCATGGCTGCGGTTGTCGCCGTTGTAGACGTTGCTGACAAGACCGTCTTTGGTGCGCAGCCGCGTGATGACCGTGCTGCGCTTCAACACACTGTAAGTTGCGCCGCCGAAATTCTGCTTCAGCGGAATGTCGATGGCGATGGTTTCGATGCTGTGGAGAGTCATGGGGTTGTAGTAAATAGTTTTTAAAAACAAATACTTACTTAACCTTCATGCCCGGCTGCGCACCGCTGTCGGGCGACAGCAGAAAGAGTCCCGGCGCGTCTCCGCTGGCGGCCAGCACCATGCCTTCCGACAGGCCAAATTTCATCTTGCGCGGCGCGAGGTTGGCGACGACGACCGTGTGCTTGCCGATCAACGTGGCCGGATCGTAGGCGGACTTGATGCCGGCGAAGACTAGCCTTGTGCCGAGTGGGCCTACGTCGAGGGTGAGTTTTAACAACTTATCCGCGCCTTCGACGTGTTCGGCGTGGGTGATTTTGGCTATGCGTAGATCGACTTTGGCGAAGTCGTCAATCGTAATAGGCGCATCAGCGCCCGTACTTTTCCCCTCTCCCCCCGGGAGAGGGGTAAGGGGTGAGGGTGAAGTTGAAGTAGAATTTTTGTCCATAACCGCATTCCATATGGCTTCCAGAACACTTTCCGTGTTCTGCAATACATCGTTGTTCCAAAACCGGATGACCGTAAGGCCTTGGGAGGACAGCGCGTTGGTACGCGCCTCGTCCCGCTCGGCTTGTTCCTGATGCTGCCCGCCATCCAGCTCTATCGCCAGTTTGAGATCATGCGCATAGAAGTCGAGAATGAATTTCTTGCCGCTGATTTCTATCGGATGCTGACGCCGGAACTTGGCTTCGGCAAGCCTGCGGTTGCGGAGCAAATACCAAATCAGTTTCTCCGCATCCATTTGCTCCGTGCGCAATTTTCTGGCGTAGGCCAGCAGGTCTTCGGGGATCGGCGGGCGCTTCGACACCTTTCCCTCACCCCCGGCCCCTCTCCCGGGGGGAGAGGGGAGAACGGCAGACTTGCTGGCATCGGGGATTTCGAATAGTGCGTCGAGTTGCTTTTCCTCGA
>CAMDDY010000537.1 GCA_945893125.1 Bordetella parapertussis | reverse complement strand
ATCTCGCGCAATACCGCCGCATCAATGATTTTATTCGCGAGCATGGCGCAGTACCCGGCATCCAGCTCGGCCATGGCGGACGCAAAGGCTCGGGCCGCCCGCCATGGGAAGGGTATCGCCCGCTCACTTTTGATGACGCCGCGCGCGGCGAAGCGCCGTGGACCACCATCTCTTCCAGCGATATCGCGCCCAGCGCCACCGCGCCCAAGCCGCACGAGTTGTCTCTTGCGGAAATTGCCGAAGTCGTCGCGCATTGGCGCGAGGCCGCGCTGCGCTCGGCGGATGCGGGCTACGACATCATTGAAATTCACGGCGCACATGGTTATTTGATTCATCAGTTTTTGTCGCCGCTGGTCAACCGGCGCACGGATGCTTATGGCGGTGATCTCCAGGGCCGCACGCGCTTTTGCATGGACATCGTTGAAGCGGTGCGCGCCGCATGGCCGAAAGACAAGCCGGTGTTTTTACGCCTGTCCGCCGTCGACGGCAGTGGCGATGCGTGGACGCTGGAAGACACGGTGCAAGTCGCGCGCGCCGCCAAGGCGCGCGGCATAGCCGTGGTAACGCCTTCGTCCGGCGGCATCGGCGGCGCGGGCACCGGCACGCTGGTGCCGCGTGCGCCCGGCTACCATGTGCCGTTTTCCAAACGCGTGCGCGACGAGGTGGATATCAAGACCATCGCCGTCGGGCTGATCACCGAGGCGAAACAGGCCGAGCAGATTTTGCAGGACGGCAGCGCGGATTTAATCGGCATCGCGCGCGAGTTTTTATGGAACCCTTACTGGACCGTGCATGCCGCGCGTGAACTCGGCCTGGCGAATTACCACGATCTGTTGCCGCGCACCTACGCGTGGTGGTTGAAACGCCGCGATGAAATTCGCGAGGTGACGCGCAGGGCGAAACACATAGACAGCGCGCCGCCCGCGTAACCACGCCTGCACAAACTGACTTACGTCTGCTTGTAATCGAGCAGTTGAACGATCTTGTTTTCCAGCACCGTCCCTCGGGTCGTGCGCCGCCAAAAAAACCCATCGATGAACCGCCGCACCTCGGGCGCCAGCCAATAGCGGGACTTGATTTCGACTTGAGTGCCGGATTGGCCGCGCGTCCATCCAGCACACTCGATGCGAAACGCATCGAAGGTGCCGGCCGGTACGGTTCTGCGCTCCCGCGCAACCACCCTGCAATCGACTACCGTGTCAAACGGCTCGCCTTTGGTACTCGTCGAGCGATGACGTGAGGTCCAACGCTTGCCCAGGCTGTAATCGGGAATGAAATATTGCGCGCCGGTCAGCGTTCTGCCGTCGTTGAACTTGATCCAGTTTCCGATCAAATCCGTGACAAAACCGCCCTTGCCGTAGATCACTTCGGTTTCCGTGATTTGGCTGACCACCAGCGTGTATTGCCGAGTTTCTTCGTTGTTGTCGGCGTTCGCCTCTCTGTAGCTGTAGCGGTCGCCGATTTTCACCCGCGTATCAAGTTGCAGCGTGCCTTTGGAAAAGGGGTTCTGCTCGCTCGACGCAATAGCAATCTTGCGTTCACCCGCCTTTGCCAGCACCTGATCCAGCCGCAATTGGGCGACTTCTGAAAACAGCCCGCTCGGGTAACGCCGCAAATAATCTTCGAGCGGAGCAGGTTCCATTGTGGCCTTGATTCGTTCTCAAATCGCCAGCTCTTGTTCAAAGCGCCGCGTGGCTTCTTCCTCGCTGATCTTGCTGATCACTTTGGGCGGATGAAAATAAAAATCTTCTTCCAGCGAGGTGCTTTCCCACGGAATCTGTTCGCCGTTGGAGCGCCGCCGCACCGCCAGACGCACACGCTTGAACACGTCCTCAATCTTGGCTTCGGGGACTTTCAGTTCGCGCAGCAGATGCTCGGTATACAAACCGTTGCTGCCGCTGCCGTCACTGGCCACATTGCCCGGCGAGGTGGCATAGGCCAGCAATGAACCCGGCGGCGCATCAAACTGGCTCAAGCCTTTTTGCTCGGTGGGCAGCCCTTTGCCGAACGGATTGTCGCGGCACGCATCCAGCACGATCACGTTCATCGGATTCTTCGCGCGGGTCAAGCCTTGCAACAGCGTATTGAGTTCCACCGCGCGCGCGGGCACGTCGTCCATGGATTTAATCACGGCATCCACCGGCAGCAGGTAGTTACGCCACGCGAGTTGTGCGCCATGTCCGGCAAAATAGAACAAGCCGACCGCCCTGCGAGCCGCCAGTTGCTTGCCGTACGCTTCTATCGCATTGAGCAAGGCATCGCGCCCGGTGTCGATCAGTAACGTCACGTCGAAACCCGCTGCCTTGAGTTCACCGGCAATCGCTTTGGCGTCGTTGGCCGGGTTGTCGAGCGGACTGCTCTGATACCGACTGTTGCCGATCACCAGCGCGTGGCGCGGCAAACCCTGTAGCGCCGATTGTGCAAACGATACGGCAGGGAACAGGGACGCCGCGCCCATGGCTGCGGCGCATTCCAGCAAGCGCCGCCGCCGCGGATTAAAGGTCATGCCGTATGCCGTCAATGCGTGTCGTGTTGCCATCGAACGCTCCTTCGATCACCAAAGGACATCGTACACAAAAAAGCCCTCGTCCGGTTGTGGAAGAGGGCTTTGACCATGGTGGTGAAAAATCAGCCTTCGTTATCCAAAAAGCTGCGCAACCGCTCCGAGCGCGACGGGTGACGCAATTTACGCAGCGCCTTGGCTTCGATCTGGCGGATACGCTCGCGCGTCACGTCGAACTGCTTGCCGACTTCTTCGAGCGTGTGATCGGTGTTCATTTCGATGCCGAAACGCATGCGCAGCACTTTGGCTTCGCGCGGCGTCAGCGTGTCGAGCACGTCCTTGGTCACGCCTCTGAGGCTCGCAAACACCGCCGCGTCGTTGGGCGCCACGGTGGATTGGTCTTCGATGAAATCACCCAGATGCGAATCGTCGTCGTCGCCGATGGGGGTTTCCATCGAGATCGGCTCTTTGGAAATCTTGAGTATCTTGCGGATTTTCTCTTCCGGCATTTCCATTTTGTCGGCGAGCGTGGCGGGGTCCGGCTCGGAGCCGGTTTCCTGCAAAATCTGCCGCGAAATGCGATTCATCTTGTTGATGGTCTCGATCATATGCACCGGAATACGAATGGTGCGCGCCTGATCGGCGATGGAACGCGTGATCGCCTGGCGGATCCACCACGTGGCGTAGGTCGAGAATTTATAACCGCGGCGATATTCGAATTTATCCACCGCTTTCATCAGGCCGATGTTGCCTTCCTGGATCAAATCGAGAAATTGCAGGCCGCGATTGGTGTACTTTTTGGCAATCGAAATCACCAGCCGCAGGTTGGCTTCGGTCATCTCGCGCTTGGCGCGGCGGGCCTTGGCTTCGCCGTTGTTCATCTGGCGATTGATTTCCTTGATTTCCTTGACCGGCAGGCCCACCCGGGTTTGCAGATCCAGCAGCTTTTGCTGCTGTTCGACCACGTGGGGTTCAAAGCGCGACAGCACGGCGCTCCAAGGATGTCCGCCATCAATTTCGCCGCGCACCCAGCGCAGGCTGACTTCCTTGCCCGGAAATTCCTTGATGAAATGCGTGCGCGGCATGTTGGCTTTGTTCACGCATAGATCGAGCACGGTGCGCTCATAGCGGCGTATCTCATCCACCAGCCGGCGCACCGAATCGCACAACGCTTCAATCTGCTTGGCGGAGAAGCGAATGTTCATCA
>CAMDDY010000536.1 GCA_945893125.1 Bordetella parapertussis | reverse complement strand
ATTTACCGTGCCGACTTCCAGCGCGGCGTACAGCGCCAGCACCGCGCTGCTATTGAACAACCCGGTCAGCGCAAACCACGCGATGCCGCGCCGTGTGTACACGCGTGATTCGGCACGCCGGCTGAACACCGCGATAATCCAGACCGCCGCGGCCGACACGGTGTACCCAAGCAACACCGCCGCATACGGATTGGGCCACAGCATCAACCCGGCCTTGACCACCACTTGTGCCAGCGCGCGCAGTGCCGCCGCGAGCCACGCCACCCCTGACACAAACGCCGCGCCTTTCACCACATCGCCCGCTGCGTTGCTGCGCCACACCAGCACGGTTGATCCGGCCACAATCGCCAGCGTCGCCGCCATTTGCGGCAAACCCAGCGTCTCGCCCAGAAACAACACCGCGCCCAGCACCGCGAACAACGGCGCGGTGCTGCCGATGGCGCCCGCGATGGTCGGCCCCATGCGGCGGTTGGCTTCGTACGCGAGCAGGGTTACGGCTACCGGGAAAAAAAGTCCCAGCGCGAGAAAAATGCCTGCGCCCTGCGCATTGCCCGCCTCGAACCCGCCGACGTGAAGCAACGGAAACAGCGCCCACAGGAGCAATGCGGCCGACGGTATGCTGATTTTCGCGCCCGCCAGGCCATCCATGTGGCGCAGCCCAAACTGCGTGGTGACCAAGGCGGCGGCAAACAGGGCGGCGGCGATCAGTGCGTAGGCAGCGGCCATCTTAACGTGGCGTGCCGCCGCAACTACGCCGGCGCCATCTCTTCTCCAAGCTGGGCGAGTTGCTCGGCCTGATGCTCGGCAGCCAGCGCCCCGGTGACTTCATCGAGATCACCTTCCATGATTTGCGCCAGCTTGTAGAGCGTGAGGTTGATGCGGTGATCGGTCATGCGCCCTTGCGGGAAATTATAGGTGCGTATGCGCTCGGAACGGTCACCGCTGCCCACCAGCGATTTGCGCTCGGCGGCAATTTTTGAATTCTGTTCGCGCACTTGTTTGTCTTTAATGCGCGCGGCCAACACCGACATCGCGCGCGCACGGTTCTTGTGCTGCGAGCGGTCATCCTGACATTCCACCACGGTGCCGGTGGGCAAGTGCGTGATGCGGATCGCGGAATCGGTCTTGTTAATGTGTTGGCCGCCCGCGCCCGAGGCGCGAAAGGTGTCGATCTTCAGGTCCGCCGGATTCAACACCACATCGCTCACGTCGGCGACTTCCGCCAATATCGCCACGGTGCAGGCCGAGGTATGCACGCGGCCCTGTGTTTCCGTCACGGGCACGCGCTGCACGCGATGCGCGCCGGATTCAAATTTGAGTTTCGAGTACGCGCCGCGCCCGATGATTTTGGCGATGATTTCACGGTAGCCGCCCAAGTCGGAGGCGCTCTGCGACATGATCTCCACCTGCCAGCGGTTGCGCTCGGCATAGCGGCAATACATGCGAAAGAGTTCGCCCGCGAACAGCGCCGCTTCGTCGCCGCCCGTGCCCGCGCGCACTTCGAGAAAAATATTGTTGTCGTCGTTGGGGTCTTTGGGCAGCAGTTGTTTTTGCAGGTCCAGTTCGAGTTGCGCGAGCTTTTCGCGAATCTCGGATTTTTCGCTTTCCGCGAACTCGCGCATCTCGGGATCAGCGGCCATTTCCTCGGCGGCCTTCAAATCGCCTTCACCTTTTTCGTATGCGCGGTACAGCGCCACCACCGGCTCGATCTCCGCGCTTTCGCGCGTGATTTTGCGGTAATTGTCCATGTTGCCGGTGACGTTCTCCGAACTCAACATGCGATTGATTTCTTCGAGACGGCGCGACAACTGCGCGAGTTTCGCGGCTATGCTGGGCTTCATTACATTGACACCTGAAAACCTACCGCAAAGGCGCAAAGGCGCAAAGAACCCCCGCAAAGAAATGCATTTCTTTGCGTTGCCTTTGCGCCCTCATTACAGCACGGCGGCCTTTGCGGCAAGGGGTTAATTGGTCAGTCCTGCTGCGGAATCTGATACAGCCGCGTCAGCAGTGCGGCCAGTTCCGCGCGCTCGGCTTCGCCGGCGTGATTTAACGCGTGCGTTGGCGGATGCATCAGTTTGTTGGTCAAGGCTTGCGACAACGCTTCGATCACGCGCCGCGGGTCTTCGCCGGTGTTCAGTTTGCGTAACGCGCGTTCGACTTCGTTGCGGCGCGCGCGCTCGGCGGTGTCGCGCAGCGCGCGTATGGTCGGCACCAGTTCGCGATTGCCCAGCCAGTGCATGAAATCGGTGACCTGGTTTTCAATGATGACTTCGGCTTGCTCGACGGCATTCTGGCGTTGCGCCACGCCCGCGCTGGCGATCTTGCCCAGATCATCGACGGTATACAAAAACACATCGTCGAGTTTGCCGACCTGGCCTTCGATATCGCGCGGCACCGCCAGATCGAACATCATCATCGGCCGGTGCTTGCGCGCGGCCAGCGCGCTTTCCACGATGCCCTTGCCGATGATCGGCAGCGGACTCGCGGTGCAGCACACCACAATATCGTGCAATGCAAGCTGGGCTGAAACATCGTTCAGCGAAATCACGCGCCCCAGAAAACGGTCGGCCAGGTGCTGCGCGCGCGCGTCGGTGCGATTGGCAAAGGTCAGGCGCCTGGGATGATGCGCGGCGAAGTGGCTCGCGCACAGCTCAATCATTTCGCCCGCGCCGACGAACAAAATCGCCTGCTCGGCGATGCTCGGATAAATGCGTTCGGCCAGATGCACGGCCGCCGAAGCCATCGACACGGTACTCGCGCCGATGTCGGTTTCGCTGCGCACGCTTTTCGCCACCGCGAAGGTGCGCTGAAACAACTTATTAAGCAGCAACCCCATGGTACCGGCGGTTTCTGCCGCGCGCACGGCCTCTTTGAACTGGCCGAGGATCTGCGGCTCGCCCACCACCATCGAGTCCAGGCCACTGGCGACGCGAAACGCGTGCTTCACCGCAAGCGCCTGCGGCAACTTATAGAGATAGGGTTCAATCTGCGCCGGCTTGAGCTGGTGATAATCCGCCAGCCATTCAACCGCGACGCGCGGCTCTTCGGCGTGACAATAAATCTCGGTGCGATTGCAGGTTGAGACAATGGCCGCCTCCTGCACCGGGCGCCGCGCCACCAGATCATTCAGCGCGCTCACCAAACGCTCGGCGTGAAACACCACCTGCTCGCGCACGTTCAGCGGAGCGGTCTGATGGTTCAGGCCTATGGCGTAAAGTTGCATATCTTACGTGTCGCGGCGCGTGCCCAATAGCATAAAAGGGCGCTCATTTTAACTGTACCGCCCCTGCCGGACAAATCGGAAATGCCGGATTTACAAGGGTTTTTTGCCAAATGAGCGAGGCGTGCCACTGCCCTGTTGATGGAAAACAAGGCAACACCGCGCAGTGATTTAAGTCACAGTGATGAGAAAATATTCGCAAACACCCATTGACGCAGCGCCGGGATAGGCGTCAACTGAATGCACTTCGGTGATTCGGTTCGGGATGGATTCTCAGACTAACGAATGATCCGGTTGCTGTTTTATGTTCGCTGTTGTGCGCGCCCCCGGTTGCGGGTGTACCTGAAGCGAACGGGCGGTGACCACCCTCGACAACACGTTTGAGGATTATTTCGAGCCGGGTACCCGGAGCTACTGCCCGGGCCTGGATGGTGTGTGACTTTCTGAATGGAGAGGCTATCTATCGATGAAAATTCCGACAACGCTAA
>CAMDDY010000535.1 GCA_945893125.1 Bordetella parapertussis | reverse complement strand
TCGGGCGGTGAAAACTTTCCCGTTCCTGCGCGACACCCGCATTGTGCGCACATGGGCGGCGCTGCGGGTAATGGCGCCCGACGGCTTGCCGATTTACGAACAATCACGCGAGTACCCCGGCGCGTTTGTCTGCACCTGCCACAGCGGCGTCACGCTCGCTGCCGCGCATGCGCTGCACTATGCGGGTTACGTCATCGACGGCGCGCTGCCGCCCGAACTGGCGCGCTTTTCCACGAGGCGATTTGTTGTTCAAGCTGCTGCCTGATCACACCGCACTCACACTTACGGTCGTCGTCAACGGCAAAGCCGTGAACGTGCCGCAAGGCTTCACTGCGGCAGCGGCGATGCTGCTGCACAACCCAAGTGCGACGCGCACCAGCGCCTTGAGCGGTGCAGGCCGCGCGCCCTACTGCATGATGGGTGTGTGCTTCGAATGCCTGATGGAAATCAACGGCGAACCGAATCAGCAAGGCTGTCTGGTCACCGTTGGCGAAGGCATGCGTATCAATGTGCAACACGGCAAACGCAAGGTGGCCGAATGAGCGCGGCGGTTGATCTCGCCATCGTCGGCGCCGGCCCCGCCGGCATGGCCGCCGCGATCACCGCCGCCGGGTTGGGGCTGAGCGTCGCGGTGCTCGATGAGCAACCCGAACCCGGCGGGCAAATCTATCGCGGCGTGGAACGGCTCGCCGCCACGCGCCCGCATCACCTCGCGTGGCTGGGGCCTGATTACACCGCCGGGTTGGAACTGGCACGGGCGTTCCGCGAGGCCAAGGTTGAATATCTTGACGGCGCGCAAGTCTGGCAGATCGAAGGTGAATCCGCAGGCCGTCTGTTTTACAAACGCCATGGCGCGGCGGGCATGCTCACCGCCAAAAAATTCCTCATCGCGCCCGGCTCGATGGAACGGCCCATGCCGGTGCCGGGCTGGACGCTGCCGGGGGTGATGACCTGCGGCGCGGCACACACGGTGTTGAAAGCGCATGGTCTGGTACCGCAAGGACGATTCGTCCTCGCGGGCTGCGGGCCGCTGCTATTGCTGCTGGCGGCGCAACTGGTACGCGCCGGTATCAAGCCCGCCGCGATACTCGAAACCGAAATCAACCGCTGGGCAGCATTGCCACGACTGCCCGGCTTTTTGGCAGCACCCGGTTATCTCGGCAAAGGGCTGGGCCTGCTGCGCGAACTCAAGGTCGCAGGCATCGCGGTTCACAAGGGGGTTACGCACCTCGCGATCAAAGGCGACACGCAGGCGCGCGAAATCGAATACACCGCCGGTGGAACCACGCGCACCGAGCCGGTTGATCTGGTGTTGCTGCATCAGGGCGTGGTGCCCAACGGCAACCTCGCATGGTCGATGCGCCTCACGCACGACTGGGATGACGCGCAACGCACCTTTCGCCCGGTGCTGGATACGTCCGGGCGCAGTTCCAACCCTGCCGTGCTGGTGGCCGGTGACGCGGGCGGCATCATCGGAGCCAAGGGCGCGGAAGCCATGGGGCGCATGGCGGCGTTCGCCGCCGCAGCCGATATCGGCAAGATCAGTGCAGGGGACGCCAATGAGCGCGCCGGCGCCGCGCGCGCCGAACTCGCAAAACATCGCGGCGCGCGGCCTTTTCTGGATGCGCTGTATCGACCGCAACAGCAATGGATCGCCCCGCCCGATGCTGACACCATGGTTTGCCGCTGCGAGGAAGTGCGCGCCGGTGAAATCCGCCGCCTCGTCACGGATCAACACTGCCCCGGCCCCAACCAGATGAAATCCTTCGTCCGCTGCGGCATGGGGCCGTGTCAGGGCCGCTTGTGCGGGCTTACCACCGTGGAAATCATCGCCGAGTGCCGCGGCTTGCCGGTCAAAGATATCGGCTACTATCGAATTCGCCCGCCCATCAAACCCATTACCGTCGGTGATCTGGCCACGCTGGATGTGCCCAGGCGCGACGACGCTGTTGGATTGTAATTTCGGAGAACCTGATGACCACCTACCGCCCCACCATCACCGGCCAGAAACACATGATCTCTGCCGGTCACTACTCCGCCACGCACGCCGGTTTTCAAATACTCGAAGCCGGCGGCAACGCCATCGACGCGGGCGTCGCGGCGGGCATGGCGTTGGGCATTTTGCAAACCGACCGCGTGAATTTCGCCGGCGTCGCACCGATCATGATTTACCTTGCCGACAAACGCGAAGTCGTCAACATCGACGGACTCGGCACCTGGCCCAAGGCCGCGTCGCTGGATTACTTTATAAAAGAACACGGCGGCAAAATGCCGCCCGGCATTCTGCGTACCGTGATGCCCGCGGCACCCGCGTCGTGGATCATGGCGCTGGCACGCTACGGCACCATGAGCTTTGGCGAAGTGGCACGCGAGGCCACGCGGCTGGCGCGCGAGGGCTTTGCGATGCATGGCTTCATGCAGGAATACCTCGCCGATCACGAGGACAGTTACCGGCGCTGGCCGTCGAGCGCGGCGGTGTTCTTACCCAAGGGCCGTCCGCCGCATGTCGGTGAGCGTTTTGTGCAAGCCGAACTGGCGGCATCGCTGCAATACATGGCCGATGAAGAAGCCGCCCATAAAAGCAAGGGCCGCGCGGCGGGCCTCAAGGCCGCGCGCGATGCGTTCTACAAAGGCGACATCGCGCAAAAAATCGCGAAGTATCACAAGGACAACGGCGGCTGGGTGACGGCGGATGATCTCGCCACGTATGAAGTGAGTTTCGAGACACCGGTGCGCACAAATTTTCACGGCGTTGATGTCTATGCCTGCGGCCCGTGGACACAGGGGCCGGTGTTGCCGCAAACGCTCAATCTGTTGAGCGGCTTTGATTTAAAAGCGATGGGCCACAACTCCGCCGCCTATGTGCATACGCTGACCGAAGCGTTAAAGCTGTCATTCGCCGACCGCCACCGTTACTACGGCGATCCAAAATTCGTCAAAGTGCCGCTCGACGTGTTGCTGTCACAGGAGTATGCCGCCGAACGCCGCAAACTGATCCGCGCCGACGCGGCATCGCCCGGCATGCCCCACGCCGGCGACATTGCAGGCTTTCCGCCGGGCATCCCGCTGCCCAGCGTCACGCCGGGCGATCCGAATCCGCCGCCCGATACCTCTTACGTGAGCGTGGTAGATCGCCACGGCAACGCGTTTTCCGCCACACCCAGCGACGGCTCCAGCGCCACGCCGGTTATTCCCGGCACCGGCTTCTGCCCCTCGTCACGCGGCTCGCAGTCGTGGACCCACCCGCAGCATCCCGCAGCACTCGCCCCCGGCAAGCGTCCGCGCCTCACGCCCAATCCGGCAATGGCTCTGAAAGACGGAAAACTGCTGATGCCATTCGGCTCGCCCGGCAACGACATCCAGCCGCAAGCGATGACGCAAGTGTTTCTCAACATTGTGGTGTTCGGCATGGAGCCGCAAGCCGCCGTCGAAGCGCCGCGCTTCGCGAGCTACAGCTACCCGAGTTCATCCGCGCCGCACGCCTATCATCCGGGGCGGCTGAATCTGGAAGCACGTTTTGATAAAGGCGTCACCGATCAGCTTGCAAAGCTGGGGCACCAAGTTGCATTGTGGCCCGCTGTCGAGTGGCGCGCGGGGGCGGTGTGCGCGGTGCGGGTTAATGAAGAGAATGGATTGCTGGAAGGCGCGGCGGATCCGCGGCGGCCTTGTTATGCGATGGGAATTTAGGTTAGTTATTGTTTTAATTGACTTT
>CAMDDY010000534.1 GCA_945893125.1 Bordetella parapertussis | reverse complement strand
CGGACTTTCACGGCAGCGCAGATACTGCTGCGGGTCTTGTCCCAGCAGCGTGCCCATGCCGCGCGCGCCCATATTGTCCGGCAAACGCGCGCCGGACGATTCTCCCAATAAAATCAAAGGGATACCTCTACTCACCGCAGTACGCTTCATGTGCCCGACTTTTTTCATATTCGTGGCGGCGGACGATGCACCCATCACCGTGAAGTCGTTGGCCACCACCGCCGCTTCGCGTCCGCGCACCTGGCCGAATCCTGCGATCTTGCCGTCGGCCGGCGAGCGCTCCGCATCTTGCGGATGCACTGACGTGGCGAACAAGCCGGACTCCATAAAGGTGCCGGCGTCGAACAGACAATCGATGCGTTCGCGCGCACTCAGCACGCCGGCCTTACGCCGCTTGGCGAGTTTTTCCGCGCCGCCCATTGCCAGCGCCTTGGCGCGACGCGTTTCCAGATCGTTCAGCAAGTCGTCAAAAGCCATGGTGATCTCATGTTAATATTTTCCGACGCTGATGAACACATGATCGCATAGTCACAGAATAAAATTCTGGTAACGCACGAGAAACGCCCGTGACGGTCGGATGTTCTCGCGCTTTAAATTTTCAGCAAGGTACGCATCGCCCTTGCACATTGCCGCCAGCACGGCGCGATGCTTTTGCAATCCATCATTTGCGCATCCAGGCAAGATGATAATGCGCCGCATCAGTTCGCGCGTCTTGTCGTGGATACTGTCAAGCATACCGGTCAACACACGATTGTTGGCGGCCTCGGACGTGCGACGTTGCAGCAACTGGACCTGTTCGATGTAATCTTCGAAGTCGCCATTCTTGACGCTGCGCTCCATCGGTTTACCGAATAGCGTTACCAGCGGCTGCCAGACCTTCGGCAAGACGGAGGAGACAGTTCCATTGGATGATAATAGATTTTTGCCGACCACATTGTCAACAAAATTGCCGACAAAATTCGATCCCCTTTGACGCGTCGTCCCTGCAGGCGAACAGCCCCTATACTTCTCCCATGCTTTGCGTCACCCATCTCACCAAGCGCTACGGCGCACGCACGGTCTTTGATAATCTGAATCTGACCATTCAGCCGGGCGAATACATCGCCATCATCGGTGAATCCGGCGTGGGCAAATCGACACTATTAAATTTGCTGGCGGGGCTGGACGTGCCTGACGCCGGACAGATTGTTCTGGACGGCGCGGACCTCGCCGCGCAAAGCGACGACGCGCGCACGCACATACGCCGCATGCGCATGGGGTTTGTGTTCCAGGCGTTTCATGTACTGCCGCACCTGACGGTGGCCGGCAACGTGGGGCTGCCGCTGTTGTTGCAGAAAGTGGCGGCGACCGAACGGCTCGAACGCACGCACGCCATGCTGGCCGCCGTCGGACTGGCGGACCGCGGACACAGTTTTCCGCGCGAACTCTCCGGCGGCGAGTTGCAACGCGTGGCCGTGGCGCGTGCGCTGATTCATCGCCCGAAGCTGGTGCTGGCCGATGAACCCACCGGCAATCTCGACCCGGAACGCGCCGCCGAGATTCTGGCGTTGCTAAAGGACAGCATCGTGCGCGATAACGCGATAGGCATTCTGGTCACCCACTCGGCACTTGCCGCGCAGACCACGCAGCGCACGCTGCGGCTGACGCGCGACGGGCTGCTGGCGGACGGCAGCGCAACGTGAACCATTCACCGCACCTCCGTAGACCGGAAAAGCGCAGCGCATTCCGGGAAAGGTACACCGAAGCATGACGCCACTTTCCGGCCGCGCATCAGCCGCTTTTGCGTGCTGGGCACAACGCCTTGGTTGGGCGCGTTCTGATCCCGGAAGGCGTTGCGCTTTTCCGGTCTACGGGTTGCGGATGCGCGGCGCCACATGAACGCTTCCATCGCGTTGCTACGCGCCCTGTCTTTCGCGCCGCTACGCGCACGCGCGCGCCGCAGTGTCCTGGCGATCCTGGCAATTGCGGTGGGCGTCGCGCTGGGCCTCGCGGTCAATCTGGTAAACGATGCCGCGCTGGCGGAAATGCAACAGGCGTTTCGCACGCTGTCGGGCGAAGCCGATGTGCGCATCGAAGGCGTGAGCCGCACCATCGACGAAAACCGCTACGGCGCCATCGGACTGCACCCGGACATCGAATCGATTGCCCCCATCATCGAACTCGACGCCGCCGTAACGGGCCGGCGCGAAACACTCAAAATCATCGGACTCGATCCGTTTGCCTCGGCGCGCTTCACACCGCATTTGATCGCGCGCCCCGACGACACCACGCGCGATCCATTGGCGAATTTTGGCGGCGCCCGCATCGCCGTGTCGCCCGCCGTGCTGGCGTGGCTGCTCGCGGGCGATCAGCCTGAAAATTACATCACAGTGGTAACACCTCATGGCCCGCTCAAACTCGAAATCGCCGGCGTGCTCGCGGGCGTCGAAAGCCGGCAGCGCGTCGCCGTGCTCGACATCGCCGTCGCGCAGGAACGTTTTAACCTGCAAGGCCAGATCACGCGGTTGGAAGTGCGCCTCATGCCGGGCGTGGATCGCGCCGCGTTCATCCGCGACATCAGCGCCACTTTGCCGAAAGGCGTGCATGCGATGGCGCCCGAGGTGCGCGAGCAGCAGGCGGCCACAATGTCGCGCGCCTATCGCGTCAACCTGACGATGCTGGCGATGATCGCGCTGTTTTCCGGCGCGCTGCTGGTGTTCTCGACGCAAATGTTAAGCGTGGCCGAGCGCGTCAACGAACTCGCATTTCTGCGGGTGATCGGCGTCACCGCGCGCGGCACGGTGGGTCTGATGCTGTTTGAAGCGGTACTACTGGGGGCTGCCGGTGCGTTGTTGGGCGCGGTGCTGGGTTATGCGTTGGCGTGGGGCGCGCTGCAGGTGCTGGGCGGCGATCTGGGTGCCGGGTTTTTTCAGGGCACGCGGCCCGCGCTCGCGTTTGCGCCGTGGACGACATTGCTATTCGTGCTGTTGGGCGGCAGCGCTGCGATGCTCGGCGCATGGATACCCGCGCTCGCGGCGGCGCGCGCGCAGCCGGCGCAGGCGTTGAAGACCGGCGCATTGCATGACGCCACGGGCAAGGGTTCGTCCGCGGTGATCGGCGGCGGCCTGTGCGCGGCCAGCGCGCTGCTGACGCTCGCCCCTGCCATCAACGGCATTCCGCTGTTCGGCTACCTCGCGATCAGCGGCATGCTGATCGGCGCCATACTGCTCACACCCGCGATTGCCGCCACGGTGTTCCGCCGCGCCGAACGATTCATCCAATCGCGCACGTCCGCGCCCGCCACATTACAACTCGCCCTCACCCGGCTCGCCAACGCGCCCGCGCAAGCCGGCATCAGTCTGGCCGCCGTACTCGCGGCGGTAAGCCTCGCGGGCGCGATGGCGATCATGGTGACCTCGTTCCGCCACTCGGTCGAAGACTGGCTGGAACAAGTGCTGCCCTCGCCCGCTTACTTGCGGCAGAAAGCGCCGGAGCAAACCCGGTCGCAGGGTTATTTCGACGTCGCCGCGCAAGCCGCCATACGCGCCACACCGGGGGTGCTGCGCGCGGAATTCGTGCGCACCGAAGCGCTGACGCTCGATCCGGCGCGGCCCGCCGTGGCGCTGGTGATCCGTGAATTTGGCGCCACCTCCGCCGATCAGCCTGACAAGCGCCTGCCCCTGGTCAAACGTTTTCCAACAGCAGCGAACGCAGCACCACCGGCATGGGTATCGGAATCG
>CAMDDY010000533.1 GCA_945893125.1 Bordetella parapertussis | reverse complement strand
AGGAATTCACGCAACTCCTGTACATCCCCGCGCGCGCGCCGTTTGACCTGTGGGATCGCGAACACCGGCGCGGCATCAAGCTGTATGTGCGCCGCGTGTTCATCATGGACGACGCCGAACAACTGTTGCCGGTGTATCTGCGCTTCGTGCGCGGCGTAATCGACTCCGCCGATCTGCCGCTGAACGTGTCGCGCGAGATTTTGCAGGAGTCGAAAGACATCGAATCCATGCGCGCCGCCAATATCAAGCGCGTGCTGACCATGATCGAAGACCTGGCGGAAAACAACAAAGAAAAATTCACCACGTTGTGGAAAGAATTCGGCAAAGTCATCAAGGAAGGCGTGGTCGAAGATCACGGCAACCGCGATCGTATCGCCAAGGTGCTGCGATTTGCCTCCACGCACGCCGATACCGATGCGCAGGAAGTGTCACTCGCCGACTACGTGTCACGCATGAAGCCGGAGCAGGAAAAGATTTACTTTGTCACCGCCGAAACGTTCGCGGCGGCAAAAAACAGCCCGCACCTTGAAGTGTTCCGCAAAAAAGGCGTTGAAGTGCTGCTGATGTGCGAGCGCGTGGATGAATGGGTGAGCCAGCATCTCACCGAGTTCGAAGGCAAGACCTTGCAGTCGGTCGCCAAGGGCCGCCTTGAACTGGGCAAGCTGGAAGACGAAGCCGAGAAAAAAGCAGCGGAACAAGAAGAAAGCGAATCCAAGCCGCTGCTGGAACGCATCAAGAAAGCCTTGGGCGAAACCGTCAAGGACGTGCGCGTGACGTTGCGGCTGACCGATTCACCCGCGTGCCTGGTGGCCGATGAGCACGACATGGGCGCGAATTTTGAACGCTTGCTCAAAGCCGCGGGCCAGAACGTGCCGAAGTCCAAGCCCATCCTCGAAATCAACCCGCATCACCCGCTGGTGCAGCGATTGAAGGACGAAGCAGACGAAACGCACTTCGGTGATTTGGCGCGGGTGCTGTTCGATCAATCGCTGCTGGCCGAAGGAGGGCAACTTGAAGACCCGGCGGGATTCGTGAAGCGCTTGAATCAGTTGATGCTGGCGCTGGGGAAAACAACCGGATAGCCGGGGGCCGGCCTTGCCGGCGCGGACGTGGAAATATACGTTGACATGTCATCAAAACAATCCGATGATTGTTTTGATGAAACCCCAACCTGCGCCCCGCCTTGGGCGGCCGAAGACCAACCCGATGTCGCGCCCCGAGCAGGTGCGTGCCGCCAAGCGCGCGCAGCGCGAGCGCGAACGCGTTGCGGGGATCAGGACGGTTCCGCTGAAGCTCGCCGCACGAGACGCCGAACGGATACGCACGGCGTTGCAACAGCCGGATTTCACGGCACGGCTGAAGCTGTTGCTCGACGAATTGGTGATCGAAGTGGCTGAATACGGCAATCTCGCGCAGTTGTGCTGGAACCGCCATACACGGTTTATTGCCGCCGAGGACGCATTTCGCCTCTACGAACGCAATTGGCGTTTGGTGGATCAACACCGCATTACGCCCGCCGAGCGTGATCTTGTCACGCGCCTGACCGCGCGCTACGGCAACGGTGTCCTCAATGTCTGAATACGCGAGGCCAAAGCACAACACGGTGCTGGCCGCGTTGCGCAATCTGGATGCGGCATTTCTCGCGAAAACCGAATGCTATTTTGGCGGCGGCACGCGTATTGCATTGGCGCTCAACGAGTATCGTGAATCCGCCGACGTGGATTTTTTGTGCGCCAGCCGGGCAGGCTATCGTGCGCTGCGGGCAGCGGTGACTGAACAGTCGCTGGGCGGTATCGCGAAGTGCGGCGTAAAGCTCGCGCGCGAAGTTATCGCCGATCGCTACGGTATCCGTACCTTTCTGGATGTGAACGGCGAGAAACTAAAATTTGAAATTGTATTGGAGGCGCGCATCACTTTAACCGGCGGCATGACGCCGAAGTTGCCGGTTCCCGTGCTCGACAGCACATCCTGTTTTGCCGAAAAATTTCTTGCGAATGCCGACCGGTGGAATGATGCCTCTGTATTGGGGCGCGATGTGATTGACCTTGCTTTTATGACCACGCATTGGGGGGATGCCCCGCTCAAGGCGGGCTTGAACATCGCCGCCGAAGCGTATGGCAAAGTGACGGCAAGTGCCGCGAGACAGGCCGCGACTCGAATGCTGGAAGAAGCCGCGTGGCGCAAACGCTGCACGTCAGCACTGGCAATCAGTGATACCCGCACGCTGCTTGGTGGATTGCGGTCGTTGATCGCGACTCTGAAAATCCGGCGCGGTTCGTCAGGCGCCTGAATCACATTCACATGAGGCCATGGCGGGGCCGGTGTTTATTCGATCACCCGTGACGCGCGCACTCGAATCGCAGGTGGGATATAAATACCCAAGGCCTTTGCCGTTTTTAGATTGACCACCAGTTCGATCTCGCCAGGCTGCTCAATCGGCAGGTCGGCGGGATGGGCGCCCTTCAATATCTTGCCCACTTGTTCGGCTACGCGCCGGTATGCCGTAGAGAAATTCGGTGCGTAAGACATCAGGCCGCCGGCATCTGCCCATAGTGCGTTGCCGTGCATGGATGGCAGCCGGTGCTTCAGCGCCAGCGCCGGAATTTTTTCGCGTGCGGGCACAAACAGGCTTGAGTTCAGCGCGAGCAGGGCATCCGACTTGGCACGCACGGCGTCGGCAAACGCGCGCTCGTAGACATAAGGCGTTTGCTTGAACTCCATGATAAAAAGTTCCAGGCCAAAATGGCGGGCGGCGTCGCGTACAAATTTCAACTGCGAGCCGCCCGAACTGTCGGTCAGCACCGCGATCTTTTTCGCCTTGGGCAGCACCTCTTTCAGAAGCTCCAGCCGTTTGGCGGGGAGCTCGGCTTGCAGCAGCGACACGCCGGTGATGCGTCCGCCGGGCCGCGCCAGGCTGGCGGCATGGCCCGTGGCGACCGGATCGTAATCTGCCGCGAAGATGACGATGGGCGTGTCCTTGCTGACCTGTTTGGCGGCGATCAACACCCGTTCCGTGCCCGGCGCAAGAATGATATTGCAGCGTTGCTTGACCAAATCGGCCGCGACTTCCAGCAATTGCGCATCCGTTCCCCCGGCGACGCGATAATCCACGGTGAGATTACGTCCTTCGACAAAGCCCAATTCCCCGAGCCTTTGCATGAATGCAACGTGATACGGTTCGCTGCGTGTCAAGGCGGGACTCAGCCAGCAAAGCCGGTAACGCGGGCCAGGCTGCTGCGCCCAGACGCCGCCGGGTAACGCCGCCAGGCCGGCCATTGCGGTGATCAACCTGCGGCGTGACAAATCCAGGCCGTGGTCGGCGTGTTTAATCCTGTCCGTATCCCGATGTGCCGCCATCTTCCATATCCCTCATGTTGCCGCCGTGTTCGCGGTGCGCCGCCGGTGTTGAATGTTTGATCGCGTCGTTGATTCTGAAGCATCGCATGCCTTCGATATCCGCGAATCGCGATGACGTCGAGGCCGGCGGTCTGATGAGCTACCCGTGGTGACGACGGCGGTGGGTGATCCGTTTGTGCTGGTGAAGAGTCTTTCCAGGCCCGGTGGACATTTCACGGGGCTCACCTCCATTACATCGGAGTTGCAGGCAAAGCGCGTCGAGATACTCAAAGAGACGGTTCGCGCGCGGCGCATGGAAGGCATGGCCGAAATAGCGGTCAGCGATACGGGCATCGGCATTGCCGAAGCGGATCAGGCGGCGGTG
>CAMDDY010000532.1 GCA_945893125.1 Bordetella parapertussis | reverse complement strand
TTATAGTTTATTTGGGAGGGTGAGCACGGGCGTGAATTGAAGCGACGCGCGGTGCGGCGATTATACATCGCACATGGCACACGCGATGCGCGCGAAGTTCGTACTATGACGCTCGCTGCGGCGAGCGTTCGCTGGCTCGTTCGATGGTTATAAGCCGGTACGACAACGCAATGTTAGTGCAGCACCAGTCCGGTGTCCTTCGCGAATTTTCCCCACTTGGCGATATCCGCTTTGATGAGCGCGGCAAATTCGTCCGCGCTGGAGGTGGTAGGGATTGAACCGTCCGCAGAAAGGCGCTGTATCACGTCGGATGACTTCAGCGCTTCGATGATTCCTGCGTTGAGTTTTTTGACAATGGCCGGCGCCACTTTCGCGCCGGTGACCACGCCGTGCCATTGGTTTAACTCGTAACCCGGCACACCAGCCTCGGCGATGGTTGGTACTTCAGGCGCGGCGGGCGAACGGTTTTTGCCGGTGATCGCCAACACGCGCAGTCGACCGCTTTGCATATGGGGGCGGATGGTAACCAGCGTGGTAAATCCGCTCTGTATTTCGCCCGACAATGCCGCCGTTACGGCGGCAGAGCCGCCTTTGTACGGCACATGAACCAGTTTAACGCCGGTCATGTGGCTGAACATTTCCAGCCCGAGATGTTGCAGGTTGCCCGCGCCGGGTGTGCCGTAAGTGACTTTGCCGGGGTTCGCTTTCGCGTACGCGATCAGCTCCTTGGTTGATTTCACCGGCAGCGAAGGCGTGTGGTAGAGCACAAAATATAAAGAAGTCGCTTGCGTGATGGCAGCGAGATCTTTCACCAGATCGTAGGGCAGCTTGGTGTTGGTAGCAGAGGTCACCGTTTGCGATCCGGACACCATGCACAGTGTATAACCGTCCGCAGCGGCTTTTGCGGCAATATCCACGGCGATGGCACTCGTCGCGCCGGGCCGGTTATCGACAACCACCTGGCGGCCCCACGCTTCGGTGAGCTTTTGCGCGATGGCGCGCGCGGTGGTATCGGTGCCGCCGCCTGCGGTGACGCCCACGAGGATGCGTATCGGTTTACTGGGGTAATCTTTTGCGCCGTCTGACTGCGCATACGCCATTGGCGATGCGAGACAAACACCGGCAAGGCAG
Organism: Bordetella parapertussis; assembly: GCA_945893125.1. Classification (GTDB taxonomy): domain Bacteria; phylum Pseudomonadota; class Gammaproteobacteria; order Burkholderiales; family SG8-41; genus UBA5216. The sequence goes on along the minus strand of CAMDDY010000532.1, from coordinate 2,592 downwards.
TGCGCCTCCAGCCGCCGCAACGTGTCATCTGAATTTGTCATCGGCATCTCCTTTTTCGCAAGGTTGACACTCCTTCGCAATATCCGCAATCATCCGGTTTTCATTGCGTGATAAATTGCAGCTATGAAGATGGAAATGCGCGATATCGAGTATTTCGCTGCGGTTGCCGGCCACGGCAATGTCGGGCGGGCAGCCGAGCAATTGGGCATGAGTCAGCCCGCGTTGAGCAAAAGCCTGCGCAGGCTGGAAGCCGCCGTGGGCACAAAATTAGTCAAGCGCACACCCAAGGGCGTGGATTTAACCGCAGTCGGCGCAGCACTGTTCGCGCGTGCGCGCGGGCTTCGCTTGTCGCTCGACGATATCGCGCGCGAGGCTGCGGAATTGGGCCGGGGGGAGGCGGGGCATTTACGCATTGGCGCAGCGGCATCGTCGGCCTTGCATTTAGTGCCGCTGGCTTGCGACCGGTTGCTAAAAGTGTCCCCCAAAGTAACGTTCAACCTGGTGGTGGGCGATCACAATACGTTGTTGTCCGGAGCGCGCAACGGGACGTTGGACGTCATTATCACCGCGGTTCCGTCGCCCCAGCACGTTGATCTGGTCGAGGAAAAATTGTATGACGAGCAATACGTCGTTTACGCCTCCGCGAATCACCGGTTGGCGAAGCGCCAGCAACTAATGCTCACCGATCTGGTGCAGGAGCGATGGGCCATGGGCACGATTAATGGCTCCTCCGAGCGGCGGTTAAGCCAAGCCTTTGCAGACAGCGGCCTGCCGCCGCCAAGCATCGCGATGGTGACCCCTTTCCTGCCGGCACGATATCACCTGGTTGGCACATCCGATCTGTTGGGATTCGGAACCCGCCAGCAGATGTGGTACGCAGCCGCGCGCTTTCGTATCGCGGAATTGCGTATCCAAAATCTCGCGCTGACGCTGCACGTCGGCGTGGCGCATCGCAAAGACGCCTACCTGCCGCCCGCGGCGCTGCGATTTATCGAGATTCTGAAATCCACGGCGAAGGAAATTGCCAAGGACAACCGGTAACGATTAGACGCGCCGTTGCTTCTGACCTAACTCAGCACCAACCCCGCATCCTTCACCAGCTTGCGCCACTTGGCGATTTCGCTTTTTATGTGCGCGGCGAATTCATCGGAGCTGGAACCCACCGCGATAGAGCCATCGGCGCCAAGCCGCTGTAGAACGTCGGGGGCTTTTAGTGCTTCGACTATGCCCGCGTGCAGTTTTTTGATGATGACGGGTGGCACTTTGGCGTTGGTGGCCACGCCGTACCACGAATCAAGCTCATAGCCGGGTACGCCGGCTTCAGCCATGGTCGGTATTTCCGGTACGCTGGGTGAACGTTTCTTCGCGGTGATCGCCAGCGTGCGCAGGCGCCCGGTCTGCATGTGCGGCCTGACATTGAACAGCGTTGCCAACCCAAATTGAATATCGCCTGACAGCGCGGCGCTGATCGCGGCGGGGTTGCCCTTATAAGGCACATGGGCGAACCTGGCACCGGACAGGCTGCTGAAGAGTTCAATACCCAAATGCTGTAAACCGCCGTTGCCGCTGGTGCCGTAGTTGAGCTTATGGGGGTTCGCTTTTCCGTAAGCAATCAACTCCTTGACTGATTTAACCGGCACCGAGGGGCTGTGGTAGAGCACGTAGGATAGAGAGGTCGCCAGCGAGATCGCGGCAAAATCCTTGGTGAGATCGAAAGGTAGTTTGGGGCTTACCGCAGAATGTACCGACTGCGACGCCGAGATAAGCCCGATGGTGTAGCCGTCAGGCGCGGCCTTTGCGGTGATATCCATGGCAATCGCGCCCGACGCGCCGGGCCGGTTATCTACGACCACTTGGTAGCCCCACAATTCAGACAATTTCTGCGCGATGACGCGCGCGGTGGTGTCGGCGCCGCCGCCAGCCACCACCTGAACGATAAAGCGCACCGGCTTGTGCGGATAATCCTTTGCCGGGTTGGCTTGCGCGGACGCCGCCGCGCTCAAAAGCGTCAAAGCTGCGATGCGTGCCCAGCCAGAATTACCGGGGATGCGTGGGTTCATCATTGCCTCCAATGGTCTATGCCGCAGACCATGTTGACAGTGCAATCGGGAACCCGCAATCATCCGCGTTTCATGAACTCATAATTAACGGGTATGACCATGGAACTGCGGGACATCGAATATTTTGCCGTAATCGCGCAGCACAAAAGCATAGGCCGCGCGGCGGAGGCGTTGAACATGAGTCAACCGGCGCTGAGTAAAAGCCTGCGTCGTCTGGAAAAATCGATCCGCGCCAAAGTCGTTCAGCGCACCTCCACCGGCATTGAACTCACCGCGGTTGGCCACGCTGTATTGGCCAAGGTGAGCCGGCTGCGGCTGACCATGGACGATATTTCCCGAGAAGCCGCTGACTTGAGCGAAGGCCGCGCGGGTCACTTGCGCATCGGCACACCGCCTGCATTTGCACCGCATATTGTGCCGATGGCCTGCGAGACGCTGCTCAAGGAAACGCCGTTAGTGACCCTGAAGCTGACCGTCAGCGAACGCGTTCCGATGCTTGCGAGCCTGCGCAACGGCACACTCGACATCGTGC
>CAMDDY010000531.1 GCA_945893125.1 Bordetella parapertussis | reverse complement strand
GATGTACGGTTGCGCCGAGATAATGTCGTAGCGCGATTGGCCGGGATGATGCCGTCCGCTATCAAGAAACACCGCCCACGGCCAGTCGGCAATCGTCTCGAACAGCGCAGTGCTGTCGGGGCGATAAGGCAGTTCGGTAAGCAAAGGCGTGTTCATGATGATGTTTGACGGGTATGACTCAAATCGGTTCAATACCGCAATGCGTGAAAATTAAATTATATCAATAAAAACAATTACTTATGATATTTTAAAAGCCCGATCCCGATTGTTTTAAAAATTCAATTTCCGCCGCCGTGGCGGCGCGCCCCAACACCGCGTTGCGATGCGGAAAGCGCCCGAAGCGCTCGACAATCACCGCGTGCTTGCGCGCCCACTCCAGCAAATCGGCGTTACCCAGTGTCGCGAACAGGCGCATCGATTCGCGCTGCGCCTCGATATTTTCGGCGTGCTCGTACGGCAGATAAACGAATTGGCGCTCGACGGTATTCAATCGCTCATCCCACTGCATCGACGTCATGCGCCGCGCGCAATCCAGCGCCATGCCGTCGGTGGCAAACGCCCGCGGTGAATCACGAAACAGATTGCGCGGAAACTGATCGAGCACAATGATTAACGCCAGCAGCGTTAGCGGGCTGTGATGCCAGTGCGCAAGTTTTCCCGCCGCCGCTTGTTCGTGCAGGGCTAAAAACCGCGACCGTATCAGCGCATCAAAATCCGCGGATTTTTTGAACCACTTGGTGCGTGATTTGCCGTACTGCACCGAACCCGGCGCGCCGAACCAGAAATCGAGAACGTCGTGTGCGTCAATTGAATTCATAAAAACATCTTGCCCGGTAACAACAATATGTAGGATGGGTGCAACCCATCACAAACACCGGTTCATAACCTTGTTTTGTGATGGGTTACACCCATCCTACGGACTGCACATCGCCGTTAATAAACCACCACACTGCGTATCGATGTGCCCGCATGCATCAGATCAAACCCTTTGTTGATGTCCGCCAGCGCCAGTTTGTGCGTGATCAAGTCATCGATATTGATTTTGCCGTCCATGTACCAATCGACAATTTTGGGCACGTCGCGCCGCCCCTTGGCGCCGCCGAACGCCGTGCCTTTCCACACGCGCCCGGTGACCAATTGAAACGGCCGCGTTTTGATTTCCTGCCCCGCGCCCGCAACGCCGATTATCACCGACACGCCCCAGCCCTTGTGGCAGCATTCCAGCGCCTGACGCATCACATCCACATTGCCGATGCACTCGAAGCTGTAATCCGCTCCCCCTTTGGTCAAGTTGACCAAATACGCCACCAGATCGCCTTCCACTTCTTGCGGATTAACAAAGTGCGTCATGCCGAATTTTCGCGCCAGCGTCTCGCGTGCCGGGTTCAGATCAACGCCGACGATCATGTTGGCCCCGGCGATCCGCGCGCCCTGAATCACATTCAAGCCGATGCCGCCCAGCCCAAACACCACCACGTTAGCACCCGGCTCGACTTTCGCCGTGTTAATCACCGCGCCGATGCCGGTGGTCACGCCACAGCCGATGTAACACACCTTGTCGAACGGTGCGTCTTCGCGGATTTTCGCCAGCGAGATTTCCGGCACCACGGTGTAATTCGAAAACGTCGAAGTGCCCATGTAGTGAAACAGTTTTTCGCCATCGAGCGTAAAGCGGCTACTGCCGTCTGGCATCACGCCCTGCCCCTGTGTCACGCGGATCGATTGGCACAGATTGGTTTTTTCCGAGATGCAATAGTCACACTGGCGGCATTCCGGCACATACAGCGGAATCACATGGTCGCCCTTTTTAAGCGTGGTCACGCCCGGCCCCACGTCAACCACGATGCCCGCGCCTTCGTGACCCAGAATCGCCGGGAACAAACCCTCCGGATCAGCGCCCGACAAGGTAAATTCATCGGTGTGGCATATACCGGTGGCCTTGATTTCCACCAGCACTTCGCCCGCGCGCGGCCCCGCCAGATCGACGTCCGCTATCACCAGAGCCGCCCCGGCTTTGTGCGCGACCGCAGCTTTGACTTTCATGCGTTTCCTTATTGCTGAATGTTGAAAACCGATACTATAAACTGTCTTGCGATGACCGCCGCATCTTCCCACCCAATCGCCACGAACTATCGGGGCCGCTTTGCGCCGTCACCGACCGGGCCTTTGCATTTTGGTTCGCTGGTCGCGGCGGTCGGCAGCTACCTGGACGCGCGCGCGCACGGCGGGCGCTGGCTGCTGCGCATCGAAGATATCGATACGCCGCGCGTGATGCCCGGCGCCGCCGACGACATTCGGCGCACACTCGAACGGCTGGGGCTGCACTGGGATGAATCCGTGATGGTGCAAAGCGCGCGCCACGAGGCCTACCACGACGCGCTGGAAAATCTGCGCCGGCTCGATGTGTTATATCCGTGCGCCTGCACGCGGCGCGAGATCGCCGATTCCACCGTGCATGGCGCGCGCCGTGGAAACGACGGCATGGTGTATCCGGGCACCTGTCGCGGCGGACTGGCGCAAGGCCGCACGCCGCGCGCAACGCGCGTGCGCACCGCCGGCATACACATTACTTTTGATGACGCCATCCAAGACACGGTCAGCCAAAATCTGGAAATCGAAGCGGGCGATTTTGTGTTGTGGCGCGCCGACGGCTTCATCGCCTATCAACTGGCGGTGGTGGTGGACGACGCCGCGCAGGGCATTACGCATATCGTGCGCGGCGCCGATCTGCTGGACTCCACGCCGCGCCAAATCCATCTGCAACGGCTGCTGGGTTATCACACGCCGCATTATGGTCATCTGCCGGTAGCCGTCAACGAGCGCGGCGAAAAACTTTCCAAGCAAACGCTGGCCCGCGCCATCGACACCCGCCACCCGGCGCGGGAAATTGTTAACGCGCTACGGTTTTTGGCGCAAGCGGTACCCGCCGATTTGAGCAAGGCCGCCGCGCAAGAGGGCGCCACCACGGACGATCTATGGTGCTGGGCATGCAGCCATTGGGAACGCGGGCGGATTCCCGCCCGCAGCGTTACAGATTACCGCCGCGATTTTTTGTAACCGCCGCCACCGCGCGGGTAAGCTTTTCGCTGCTCACGGGTTTAATCAGCACTTCGTCGAAACCGCTGGCAATGAAATTGCGCCGGTCTTCGGGCTGTGCGTGCGCGGTGTAGGCAATCACAGGCAGGTCCGCTATGGCCGGATTGGCGCGGATGCTCTGGCAAACTTCGATGCCGCTCATGCCGGGCATGCTGATATCGAGCAGCACCAGATCGCAATGCGTGGTCGCAAGCGTATCCAGCGCTTCGCGTCCGTCCGACGCCATCAGCACTGACCATCCCTGCCGCTCCAGCATGGCCCGCGCGACCATGCGATTCGACGGGATATCGTCCACCACCAGCACGCACTTGACCGCCGCCATTAAACCTGCCCCAAAAATGCACTCGTCCAATTGTCAATTCGTAACGCTGACCCAAAACCATAGCCACTACGAATCCGTCACGGATTCTACGTGAAACGCCCCCGTTATACCAGCCAAACAGCCCGCGAATTCTCGCTTGTGGCGCTTTTGCAAACCTAGGCCTCGTCTAATTAAGATACGATAACGCCCGTATGAAGGGCGGATTCAAGTCTGAAGTGCAACCGCGTTATGATGCGAGTGTAGCTTCTTCCAGAAGACTTCGTGGGGTGTTTTGAAGCCGAGGCATTTTCTGGGGCGATGGTTGAGGTAGTGCATGGCGGCAGAGATGTCTTTTTTGGTGAT
>CAMDDY010000530.1 GCA_945893125.1 Bordetella parapertussis | reverse complement strand
ATCGCAATCTGATACCGTTCGTCTTGGGTGAGGTGTGTGTAGTTCATTCTTGGCAACTTTAACTTGGTGGTCGAGGGGCTCGGATGCTATCGCACCTCGCCCACCCAACCTATTAATCAGAGTTGCACTTCGAATTTGAACTCGCGCTTACATATTTTATGCGGATTTCACAAAACCGAGCGCCAGCAGCATGTCGCGCATCTCGTGTTGTTCCCGCGTGAGGTGCGCGCGTAATGCGTCTCCGGTGACCAGTAGCGGCGTCCAGTAGTGCCGTGCGAGTTCCGGCGCCCATGATGGTGCGTGCGTTGCCTGGGTTAGTGTGTTTTCCCAATAGGCCACTTGTTCCGTGTTCAACCCGCGTGCGCCATGCACGCCGCGCCACGCGCCCAGCGTGCAGGGCGCGCCGAGTTCCAGCCACGCGGGCGTTTGCGCATACCAACCGCTGAGCCGCGCGGGCGACGACACCGCAAGCGCACGGCACGTGCCGGCTTCGAGTTCGTTCACCGCGCTCGCGGCGGTAACCGCGGCAATATCGGCGTTGCCCGCCACCACATCGGCCACCGCATCGAGCGCGGAATCGAACACGCGGATCACCGGCGCGCGCACATTGCCGCCGGCGTGACGCGTGACTTGCGCCAGCGTGATGTGATTGGGATTGCCCGCCGCAGTGGATAACGCGACGGTGACTTTGGCGGTGTCGGTGCGCAGGCGTTTGAGTAAATCACCCGCGCTGCGATACGATGAATCGCTGCGCGTGACGAACGCGATGTATTCGTTATAAAGAATCGCCAGCGGTGTGTAGCTGTCGTGATTGAACGTGGCAATGCCCGTTAGAAAATCCGTGGTGAGATTCGGCGAACTGATGCACAGCACATGCGCATCGCCCGCGCGCGTATCCACGCTGGCCCACACGCGGCGAGCGCCGTCGCCGGGGATATTGACCACCCGGTTGCTGACGCTCAACGCCGCCGCCAGCGTGCGCGCCGTGCGATCCAGACCGCCGCCGGGCGGCGTGCCCGCGAGGATGTCGATCTCGCGTTCGGGCGCCCAGACGGTACTCATGATAATTTGAACAAGCGCCCCGCGCCGGGCACATCGCGCTTGTCGTTCATCAGCCGCAGCATCGCCCACATCATCGAGGCGTTGCTGGTGACCACCGGCTTGCCGTATTTTTGCTCGATGCCGTCGATGATTTCGAGCGTGCGGAAGTTCGAGCAACTGATAAAAATCGCCTCGGTTTCGGGACGCATCACTTCGTCCACCAGCGCCAGCACGCGTTCGCGCGTGATGGTGGAATGCGCTTCCGTGCTCAAGCCCTGCATCGCCAGCACCTCAAAACCATCGGCGGTGAGATATTGCTTCAAACGCTCATTCAGCCACGGCGCGTAGGGCGAGGCGAGGCTTAACTTTTTGGCGCCCAGCGCGCGCAAGCCATCGACAATGGCGCGCGACGACGTGGCACAGGGGATGCCGGTTTCCGCTTTAATGCGTTCGGCCAGCGCCTTGTCCTCGGCGGGCGTGTGCAAAAAGCCGCTGGCGGTGCAGCCGTAGCCGATCACGTTGACCTTGGCGTGTGCCAGCAGCTTGGCCGCTTCGGGCGCCTGAACCGACAGCCCCATCAGTTTTTCTTCGGTGTCGGCGGTGTGCGAAATGCGCATCGAATGCACGGACGCGCCCGTGCCCCCTATCGTCGTGAGCTGTTGTGTTTCGTATTCCATCACCGTGTTCCACGACGGCACGATGAGGCCGATTTTTTGTTGCCAAGCGTCTTTCTGATTCATTGCGACACTCCGTTTTTGCTTGCGCGAAGGATAGCAGATACTTTAGGCTACCCGTGACCCCTCTGGGAGAGAATGCTCATGAAATCGTTGCCTATCGTTTTGTTCGCTGCAACTGTGGTGACTACGGCTGCTGTTGCCTTACCGGCATTTGCACAAAATTACCCGGTAAAAACCATCCGCATCGTGATTCCATTTCCGGCGGGCGGCACGTCGGACATTCTGTCGCGCGCGGTGGCGCAGAAACTCACCGAGGAATGGAAGCAGCAAATCATTATCGACAATCGTCCCGGCGCGGGCGCGAATATCGGCGCGGAAATCGCCGCCAAGTCGCCACCCGACGGTTACACGCTGTTCGCCATCTCGACCATTCATTGCATCAACCCCAGTCTTTACAGCAAGCTCGCTTACGATCCGATCCGCGATTTCGCGCCGATCACCCTGATCGCCGAAACCTCGCAGGTGCTGGCGGTGCATCCGTCGCTGCCGGTGAAAACAGTGAAGGAATTCATTGCTTACGCCAAGGCGCGCCCCGGCCAGTTGAATTACAGCTCGGCTGGCAACGGCAGCCAGCCGCATCTCACCGCTGAAATGTTCAAAACACAAACCGGCATCGACTTCGTGCATGTGCCGTACAAAGGCGCGCCGCCCGCGATGGTGGATTTGCTCGCGGGGCAGGTCGCGCTCACGTTCGCCACCGCGCCTTCCGCCGTGCCGCATGTGAAATCCGGCAAGATACGCGCGCTCGGCGTGAGCACGGTCAAGCGCATCACTGCGTTGCCGGATGTGCCGACCATCGCTGAAGCCGGCGTGAATGGGTTTGAAGCGGGCGGATCCAATGGTTTGGTTGTGCCCGCCGGCACGCCGGCGGCCATCATCGAGCGTCTCAATACCACCATCGTGCGTATTGTCCGAGAGCCCGCGATGAGCAAGTATCTGAGCGAGCAGGGGGCGGATCCGCGCACCATGACACCCGCCGAATACGGCGACTATCTCAAATCCGAAGTCGCCAAGTGGGCGAAGGTGGTCAAGGCGTCGGGTGCGAAGATCGATTGAAGGTTGGGGGTGTGGCGGTGATACTGCATTCACGCCGATGTCGACACCGATGTTGATACGCCTACAGCCGCTGACTGGCGACCGAGTTCGGATAGCGGCGCGCCTCGATTGCGTAGTAGGCGCGCAGTAAGTCCTCTTCCAGCCCGATGGCCTCGCGGATACGGCTGATGGGCCAGTCGAGCATGGCCGCGCAATTCACCTCGGCCAGCGACCGGCAATCGGAGATGTAACCGAGCCGCACCGCGTCTTTGTAGACGGCAACGTCCTCGTCGTCGAAGCGATAGCCCTTGGGATAAAGGTAGCGCGCGAACAGTGTGAACAGCCGCTCCTCGAATTTGCCGACGCGGTTTGAGCTGCCCATGGTGAAGCCCAGCACGAACGCCTCGTCCTTCGCCAACAGGCCGCGTCCCAGCAGGATGTGCAGGTAATCGTGCGCATTCAGGCTGGTTGCCCCGCTGAATATCTCGATGCCCGGCAGATCGAAGCGCGGGTTCTCCACCAGTTGCACGATCAGCGGCACCTCGCGTTGCTGCATGGCAACCGCGCCGAGCGATTCGTAGGCTGCGCCGAGCGTCAGCTCACCGCTGGATAACGGCACGTGCCAATGCCGCCACGCCGACTTCGGGTCGTTCATGGCCTAGCCAATGTCGATAGTGACGCCGGGCCGCATCTGGTTGCCGCGATTCATTTTCTCGATTTGCGCCGTGGCTTCGGCGGAAATCTGGTCGAGTTCGATCACGCTTTGCGCCATTTGAGGCAGCGCGTTCTGGCGGAAAGTGGCGATGTCCTCCATTGCGATTTTGATGTCCGCGAACGCCTGTTTGAGTTTGTCGATGTCGAGCGAGGCGGACGCGGCTTGCTTGTGTATGGCCGCCCCTTGTGTCTTTAGCCGCTCGGCGGTGCCGGCGATAAGGTCGCTGGTGGTCTTGTTCACC
>CAMDDY010000529.1 GCA_945893125.1 Bordetella parapertussis | reverse complement strand
AACGTGGGGTTACGCCTCACCCCTCACGCCTAACGCCTCATCACTTCGGTAAAGGCGCTTTCTCCAGCCCTTCGATCTTCGCCCCGGCCTTGATGCCGCGCTTGGCGAACCAGCCGAGATTCATTTCCAGCGCGTAGCGCACTGGTTTCACCGCCGGATGCGCGTCGCGCGTGTGCGGTTTCATGTCCTCGATGTTGGTGATGATGCCGTTGCTGTCGATGAACGCCACCGACAGCGGAATGAAGGTGTTTTCCATCCACATCGCGTGGTTCGAAACTTCGGTGAACACGAAAACCATGCCGCGGTTCTCCGGCATCATGCGCCGGTGCATTAGCCCCTGCATGCGCTCGGGGTTGGTGGCAGCGACTTCGGCGGTGAGCTTGTGACCGGCGATGGTCAGCGTGATTTCCGGCATCTGCGCGCGCGCGCCCGTGGCGGCCAGAGCCGCGGCGGCGAATGTGAGCGCCAACAGCAGGCGATTAAATTTCAGGTGTTGGGATTTTTTCATGATGGGTGATGAACGCGGGGTCATGCGGGCGCGTTGACCTTAACCCGGCGGATCGCGCCAAGTGGGTGCGCGCTTGCCGGCGCGAAGTGCTTGCGCAATGCCATAAACGCCCCTTATGCCTTGCATGCACCAACAACATGCCGCTCAATGTTGCTGCGCACCAATATCGAGCGACGTTAAAAAGGGATATGAGTTAAATTATTGTTTTTAAACAATAAAAATACATGGCACGACGATTGCTATAGCTAAGGTGTTATCCATGCCGGAGGATGCACCATGCTGTTCGGGCGCCATACCAAGAACCCGATCAAAATCGCCGACAAAGGCGTAACCGATTGGAAGTACACCACCTGCGGCTATTGCTCGACGGGTTGTTCCATCGAGGTCGGCCTTAACGCGCAAGGTAAAGCGGTTGCCGCGCGCGGCGTAGGTGACGCGCCGGTGAATCAGGGCAAACTGTGCATCAAAGGCATTTTCGAGCACGAACTGTTTAATTCCGCTAATCGCGGCAGCACGCCGCTGATGCGCGACAAGCCTATCGATGCCTAACCAAAGTACGCATGGTTCCGATGGCGTGGCGGCGATCAACAATCTGAATCTGATCACCGGCAACATCGGCAAGCCCGGCGGCACCAGTTTGTCGATCACCGGGCAGTGCAACGCTATGGGCACGCGCGAATGGTCGTCGTGCTCGGGCCTGCCCGGCTATCGCGCGCTGGAAAAGAAAAAAGACCGTGAGACCATTGGCAAATTCTGGGGCGTTGATCCGGAATTTTTCCCCAAGCAGCGCGGCATGTTCATGACCGATATTTTCCCCGCGATTGAAACCGGGCAAATCAAAGCGCTGTGGCTGGTGGCAACCAACCCGCTGACCTCCATGCCCAACACGCCGCGCATCCGCAAGACGTTGCAAAAGCTCGAATTCATGGTGGTGCAGGATGCTTACGCCGATGTGGAATCGACGCAGTATGCCAACATCTATTTGCCCGCTGCCTTGTGGGGCGAGAAAGAAGGCTGTTTCACCAACACCGAACGCCGCGTCAACCTGGTGCGCAAGGTGATGGAGCCGCACGGCGACGCCAAAGCCGATTTGTGGATATTCAATGAACTGGCCAAGCGCTATGAGCAAGGGCGGAAAATGAATTTCCCGCCCACACCCGCCGGCGTGTTCGACGAAATGCGCGCGCTCTCCAAAGGCCGCATGCTCGATTACTCCGGCATGAACCACGACAAAATCGAAGCGCAGCGCGGCATTCAGTGGCCCTGTACCGACGGCGATGAAACCGGCGCCAAGCGTTTGTACACCGACGGCGTGTTTCAACACGCCGACGGCAAGGCCAAGCTGCTGGCGATGCCGTTCATCGACAACAACGAAAAGCCCGACGATGACTACCCCATCGCTGCAAATCAAGAACTTGTCTTTGGGCTGAAGCTCGCCGTCGCTGTAATCCACCATCAGATGCTGATCGAGGCCCACCGCGCGCTTCAACACGTGGCGCATATCCGGACGGTCACCGTGCCGACTTTTGCCGTGGCGGCGGCAACCCGTATCGCTTCCAAATCTTCAATCGCGCGATAGACAAAACAATCCTGCCATTCGGTGCCCGCCACTTTCGGCACAAACGGATACGAGCCGGTGGCTACCGTCTCCCATCTCACGATTACCTGCACAAAATAAAAAAGGGCGTTCATCCGCAGTGCATACGATGCACCGCAGTTGAACGCCCTTGTTCGCGAACAGATCCCAGAACGGACGCGCTTTGATGCGATAGATGCGGTTCATCGCATACAAGGCCAGCGGTCCGGCCACCACCGCCACCCAACCCGCCAGCGTTTGCACGCCTTGCACCAGCGCGGGCGGCAACAGCCAGGTGAACAACTGCGGGAACACCATCAACATCGTGTAGGCGCCCATGGCGTTAAAGAACACCGCCACACCGGCTACTTCGCGGCTCACTGGCGAATACCGCAGGTTATTGAACGCGCGGTAGAAACGGTGCGGCTTGCCGACGCGACGCCGCCCACGCGCGACCGGCCGGATATTCCGCGATGGCTGGAAAATGTGTTGCTGCGCGCGGTGGCGCGCGATAAAAAGCAACGCTTCGAGACGGTGGAAGAGATGGCGCTCGCGCTGGAACGCGGCGAAGCGCAACCAGTGTCGGCCCCGCAACGCACGCCGCTGACACAGCGCCCAACGGCACTGTGGCAGGCGATTGCGGCGATTTCCATCGTGGTTAACCTGCTGCTGATTTATATCCTGCTGGTGCGCTAGGGTTTGCCGCCACGCGCCCCCGTGCGTGCAAACACCCCGCCCGAGCCCAGCATCACCGCGTTTAGCCAGAACACCGAGGCCAGGCCCACGCTGGCGGCCATCATGCCGAACAGCACCGGGCCGAACAGGCGCGTGAGGTTATCCGCCGTCAGGCGCAGGCCCATCGCTTCGCCGGAGCGTCCCGGCGGCGCGTTGGCGTACATCATCATCATGGTGATCGGCGAGGTGCAGCCCATGCCAAGTCCGATCAGGAATGACATCACGCCGAGCAGCACCGCGCCTTTTACGAATGGCACCAGCAGAAAGGCCACGCCCGCGATCACGAATGCCGCGGTCAGCACTTTATCTTCGCTCGACGCGGCGATCAGCTTCGGCAGCACAAAGCGCACCACGAACGATGATGCGGCATACATCGCCAGCACTACGCCGATGGCGCTGGGCGACAAGCCCGCGTCGTGCGCATACACCGGCATGTAAAACTGAAACAAGTCATTGGCGACTTGCGCGATGCTGCTGGCGATCAGCACGCGCCTGACACCGGGCGCTGCGATCAGGTGCCAGAGGGTGCCGCCGTGTTCCGATTTGCCGCTGCCGCGCGGCAGTGCGCCGCCGTGAATTACCAGCATGCCGAGCGGAATCGACGCCAGCGCCAGCACGGTGAGGCAACTGAAATGGTAACCCGGGTGATCAATGGCGAAGCCCGCGATCATCGGCCCGACGAAACTGCTGAGCGCGCCGGCCAGCGTGTAGTTGCTGAAATTTTTCGAGCGCTGTGTATCGCTGCTCATTTGCCCCACCAGGTTTTGCAATGACACATTGCAAAAGGTCATCGACAGACCGCTTAATTGTACTGTGTTAATAATTATGGCATTCTTCCGACATCTTCGTACATTCCGGGAGATTTGTCATGGCAAGAGGCTTGGAAACGCGATTTGAACGCTACGCTGAGGCGATGATTCAGGCGCTGGGACATGCGGACAGGGCCGTGCCG
>CAMDDY010000528.1 GCA_945893125.1 Bordetella parapertussis | reverse complement strand
AATATTGGCGCCGTCTCGCGCACAACGCAGCGCAATCTCGCGCCCGATACCACGGCTCGCGCCGGTGATGAAAATGGTTTTCTCGTTTAGGGACATAGGGCTGGTATTGAGTTTTGAGTTTTGAGTTTTGAGTTTTGAGTTTTGAGTTTTGAATGTGATGGTTATGCCGCGTGCACGCTGGTCAACTAAGCACTAAAAACTCAAAACTAAACACTTTCCAGATGTCCTGTCATTCAAACACCGCCTTGCGCTTTTCTACAAACGCCGTCACGCCTTCGGCGAAATCCGCGTGTGCCGCGCAGCGCGAAAATGCCCGTGCCTCGGCGTCCAGGTGATCTGTGAGGCTGTGTTTTTGCGAGGCATTTACCAATGCCTTGGTTTCCGCATACGCGGTGGCCGGCCCCGCCGCCAGCCGTTGCGCCAGCGTCATCGTGGCGGCTTCCAGTTCCGCCGCCGCCACCACGCGATTGATGACGCCCATCGATAACATCGCTGTCGTATCCACCTCCTCCGCGAGCAGCAGCAATTCCATCGCTTTTTGATAGCCGGCCACGCGCGGCAAAAACCAGCTCGCGCCGCCGTCCGGGCTGGTGGCGATGCGGCTGTACGCCATATTAAATTTCGTGCCTTCGGCGGCAATAACCAGATCACACGCCATCATGATGCTCATGCCCGCGCCGGCCACTGCCCCATGCACGCCGGCGATCACCGGCTTGGGCGCGCGCCGCAGTGCGAGTATGCCGCGATGCAATTCCCCCGCCAGCCCAATCACCTGGGTCGAGAAGTCCGCCAGATTTTCCTTAAACGACGCCACATCTCCACCCGCGAGAAACGCCGGCCCGGCGCCGCGCAGCACCACCACACGCGCCTGCGTGTCACACTCGGCGCGCTCGCACACGGCGCGAAATTCAAGGATGGTTGCAGGATCCAGCGCGTTCATCACCTGCGGGCGATTGAAGGTGATGGTCGCGATGCCGTGCGCGACGGCATACAAAATAGATTCGCTCATGAACGTCTCATTTGCGCGCGAGCGCCTCGAAACTCACCGCCCGGGTGGTCTGAAACAATTCACTGCGCCCGAAGTCTTTGGGGAAATCATCCACCATGATCACTTTGCGGCGCAACGATTTCAAGCGCGCCAGCATGTCCGCCTCGGCCTGCGTAATCACGCCCTTGGCAAGCGCATCCGCCGCCACCTGATCGCCGAACTCTCCGCTGATCGTGCCGGCGCGCCGTGCCGCGCGTATCTTGGCATCGACGGGCTCTGCGGCAATCACCGCCAGCAGCGCCTGGTCAATCACCGTCACCGGATCGTCTTCGTCGCGCGGAATACACATGCCCTGCGTGAGCCGGTCGCGCGACGGCCCCGGCGTCATCAACAGGCCCACCACCTTATGACCCAGCGTATCGGCCGGCGCGTCAAACACGCGGCCCCACGGAAAAATCGTCAACCGCAATCCCCACGCCACCAACCGGTTCGGCAGATTCTCAAAAAGGCCGTAGAACGCCTCTTGCGTGCGATTTAACGCGTCGCGCATCGCCCAGTGCAGCAACGGCAGATCGTCCGGCGGACGGCCATCGTCCTCGAAGCGCTTCAATACGCACGATGCCAGATAGAGCTGGCTCAATATGTCACCCAGCCGCGCCGATAATCGTTCGCGGAACTTGAGCGACCCGCCGAGCACGAACATCGACACATCCGAGGCCCAGGCAAACGCGCTCGATAGCCGGGTCAATTGCTGATAATACCGGCGCGTGTCGCCGTCGCCCGGCCCCAACACAAACCACGCGCACGTCAAGCCCATCCACGCCGCGCGCGCCTGGTTGGAAATCGTGAACGCGACGTGACTGAAAAACGCGGCATCAAAATCCTTCAACGCCTTGGCGTCGTCCGCCTCTTGCGTGGCCTCGATCTCCTTCAGCACATAGGGATGGCCGCGAATCGCGCCTTGTCCGAAAATAATCATCGAGCGCGTCAGTATGTTCGCGCCTTCCACCGTAATCGCGATGGGAATCTGCTGGTAGGCGCGTCCAAGATAATTACTCGGCCCCATGCAAATGCCCTTGCCGCCGTGTACATCCATCGCGTCATTCACCACCTGGCGGCCGCGCTCGGTCAGATGGTACTTCACGATGGCAGACACCACCGAGGGCTTTTCTCCCAGATCGATCGCCCCCGCCGTCATGGTGCGCGCGGCGTCCATCAAATACAAATTGCCGCCGATGCGCGCCATCGCCTCTTCGACGCCCTCGAAGCGCCCGATGGAAATATTAAACTGCGTGCGCACGCGGCCATAGCCGCCGGTAGTGCGCGCCGCCAGTTTGGACATACCCACCGAGTTCGCGGGCAACGAAATCGAACGCCCCGCCGCGAGGCAATTCATCAACATCTTCCAGCCTTGCCCGACATAGCCGACGCCACCAATGACGTAATCCATCGGCACGAACACATCCTTGCCCCAGTTCGGCCCATTCATGAAAGCGCCGTTCAATGGAAAATGCCGCCGGCCGATATTCACGCCAGGCGTATCGGTGGGTATCAGGCCGAGCGTGATGCCGCGATCTTCCTCGGGGCCGAGTATATGATCCGGGTCATACAGTCGGAACGCCAAGCCCAGCAGCGTGGCAATCGGCCCCAGCGTGATGTAACGCTTCTCCCAAGTGAGACGCATGCCCAGCACATCTTTTTTGCCCTGCCATTCGCCTTTGCACACGATGCCAAAATCAGGAATGCCGCCCGCGTCAGAGCCCGCCTCCGGACTGGTCAAGGCAAAGCACGGCATTTCCAACCCTTTGGCGAGACGCGGCAGGTAGTAGTCTTTTTGTTCCTTCGTGCCGTAATGCAACAGCAACTCGGCCGGGCCGAGAGAATTGGGCACCATCACCGATACCGCCGCCGTGCCGCTGCGCGTGGTGAGCTTCACAATCACCGACGAATGCATCAGCGCCGAGAACCCCTTGCCGCCGTACTCCTTGGGGATAATCATGCCGAGAAAACCCTGATCCTTGATGTACTGCCACGCTTGCGGCGGCAAGTCATGCAGATCATTGGTGATTTCCCACTCGTTCACCATTTTGCAGAGTTCCTCGACCGGGCCATCGAGAAACGCCTGCTCCTCGGCGCTCAGCGTGGGCTTGGGATACGCCTGAAGTATTTTCCAGTCGGGTTTGCCGCTGAACAGTTCGCCGTCCCACCACACCGTGCCGGCATCCAACGCCTCTTTTTCCGTGGATGACATCTGCGGCAAAATCTTGCGAAACAATGCGAGCAGCGGCATGCCGAGCACCGCGCGGCGTATCGGGCCGGGATTGAGCAGCAGCGCGAGTATGGCGAAGATGATGCACGCCAGCGTCAACACGATCGGCGATGCGCATCCGGAAAATCCCAGCGCCACCAGCCCGGCGGCGGCGATAATCGTCCACACCCACGCCGGCGCACAAAAATACGCAAGCGCCCAAACCACCGCGATCACACCGCCGCACGTTATGAGTGTCTGCATACGCGCCGCCTCTTCCAGGTATTATTTGTTAATTATAACAATCACTTACGACATTACACCGAATGCAGGCCGCGGATCGATTTAACGCGCTCTTTGCCCGCCGCCATCATCAGCGCCCATTCGTTGCCGGCTGACATGAAACGAGCACCGAGCTTGATCGCGTAATCGTAATTTTTCGTGTCCGCGCCGGCAAGCCCGCCGATGCCGGGAATCTTGCCGTGTTTATGACAGGCGGCGACAATGCGTTCGAACGCCGCTTTGACTTTGGGATGC
>CAMDDY010000527.1 GCA_945893125.1 Bordetella parapertussis | reverse complement strand
TTCACGACAGGAGTGCCATGAAACAAAAAAACAGTTGTGCCGGCGTATTCATCTCCGCGATACTGATGCTGTTCGCGCTATTCGTACCATTGGCGTCCGCGCAAACTGTGATCGAACAAGCCGCCGAACACCGCTATCAGATCGATTTCCGCGTCAACGACGCGGCGTTGGCGAAAATGTTGCCTGCCGGATGGGAGACGGTTATAGCCACGCAAGGCCCGGCCAAGGATTGCAACCTGCGCATGATTTTTATTGACCGCATGGCGATTATGCTTGACGGCGGCAAGACGGCGTCGCCCCATGCGACGCGTCTGGTGTATCTCGCCATTCCCGTGCGCCAGAGCGGCACGCAAAACGTGGGGCAGATGATTATTCATGGCCTGACCAACAACGCCGGTGACGCGCCGGGAGAATTTGGCGTATATCAGCACGCCACCACCGCGAAGATGTCGCGCACGCATGCGGCCAACGGCGGCGTGCTCACGGGGGCGGAGTCGTGGGAATTCGCGGCGGCGAGCGGCGAGCATATGTCGCTGCAGGTGGAATACGTGCGCGGGCCCGCGCGCAAGGGTGCGAACACGGTGAAATTCTTTTACCCCAACGATCCATCAATGCACCAGATTTTCAGCACCGATCAGGCCATCGATATTATGCGCAACCCCACCACCAATCCGCCGGATAACGTAAAGAAGTTTTCGCACAAGGCCGGCGGCGGCAAAATCGCGGCGCTGTTCGACGGCACGGAAAAAGTGGTGAGCTGGGATGTGTTTCCGTGGTACATCCGCACGGTGAGTGCGCCGTAAGCGCCGGGATTACCATGGTCTGCCGCCGGGGTTGCGGTTGGTTATGGGCAACACTCGCCGTTGCGATGACGGCGGGCGCGGTCTGTGCCGTCGGCGCACAAACCAGCGGCGCGCAGCGCTCCGTACGCGACGGGGTGTACACCACGCAGCAGGCGCAGCGCGGGGCGTCGGTGTATGCGCGCGAATGCGCCGAATGCCACGGCGCCACGCTGAAGGAAGACGACGGTGCAGCGCCGCTGGCCGGCAGCGCCTTTGTCAGCGTGTGGACGCCCTACAGCGTGGGTGATCTGTATGAGCGCATGCGCAAGACCATGCCCAAGGCCACGCCCGGCAGTCTGGGCGCGCAGGAATACGCCGATATTCTCGCGCAAATACTACTGGCGAATGGATATCCGGCGGGCAAAACGGAATTGACGGCACGCATGGAATTGCTTAATCAGATACGATTTGACTGAGTTGCGGGTGGAACAACACAGGGAGGGTCATGATGAACAGGTCAAGGATCGCGGATTTCACACGTAACATTGTTGCCGGTTGTTGCTTTTGCGGTTTACACGCGGCTGTCGCGCAAACGCAATATCCGGCCACGCCGCAGATCAAAAAGGACGGCGCCGCGGTGCTGATCGAGGATTACGCGAGCCTGCCGTTATCCAGCCTGCGTCTCGAAGGGCCGTACCCCGCGCCCGTCGTGCGTCAGGGGCAGCTCGGCAAAGCCAACATGTTGTTGTCGGAACCGCGTGATGCGCCGCTGGCCGCCACGCGGCTATTTGTGCCGGAGCAGAACGGCATTTTGTATATTCTCGACAGGAAGACGCGCGCTTTCACGCCGTATCTCGATTTCGGAAAAATTTTCGCGCGCTTTAATACCGACCCCAATCTCGGCATGGGCCTGGTGGCCATCCAGTTTGATCCCGCGTATGCGAAGAACGGCAGGTTTTACACCGTGCATACCGAGAATCCGGCGCGCACCGACCCGGCGGCGCCCGGTAATGCCGCGCATCCGGCGCTGGATTTAAGCAAACACGCGACGACACCGCCGATCAACGTTCCGGCGGGCGAAACCCGCTATGAATCCGTCGTCACCGAGTGGCGCGACACCCAAATCGGCAATGCCACTTTCGAGGGAACCGCGCGCGAAATCATCCGCGTCGGCCAAAACTACGCGCGCCATCCGATGGGCGACCTGCTGTTCAATCCGCTGGCGCGGCCCGGTGACGACGACTACGGCAATCTGTATTTCGGCGCCGGTGACGGCGAGGCGGGCGAACGCGCGGGGGTTACGCATACGATTCCGCAACGGCTCGATGCCTTACCCGGAAAAATTCTGCGCATCACGCCGGATATTTCGTTGCGGCCGCAGGATAAACTAAGCCCGAATGGGCAGTACCGCATTCCGTCCATGGGCGCGAATGCCAATCCGTTTGTGTCGGTTGCCGGCGCGCGCGGCGAAATTTTTGCCTATGGCCTGCGTAACCCGCATCGCATCAGTTGGGATGTGCCGACCAATACGTTGCTGGTTGCCGACATCGGCAATCACTCGTGGGAGGAAGTCAACGTCGTTACCAGGGGCGCCAATTTTGGTTGGGCCGAACGCGAAGGGCCCGAACTCACGTTTATCGGCGGGCCGAACGGCGGCAGAACCGCCAGCCAGATTGATCCGCCGGTAATGATGCCATCGCCGGATACGCTGGTGGTCGAGGGCATCGACAAGCCGGTGACGCCGGTCTATCCCGTGGCGGCGTTCAGTCATCGCGACGGCATCGCCGTCGGCAGTGGTTATGTGTATCGCGGGAAATTAATGCCGCGGATGGTGGGAAAATATTTTTTTACCGACATCGCCAGCGGCCGCTTGTTTTACGCCGATCTCGCGGAGATGCTGAACGCGCGCGCCACCACACCCGGAAAACGGGCGGCGGTTAACGAGATACAAATCGTTTATCGCGCGCCGGATGAAACCGGTAAAGAGGCCCTCAATCGCCGGATGTTCGATATCGTCGCGGATGCATTTTTGCGCAAGGGCGGCATACGCTCGGGCAAGTGTGTGCTGCCCGATGGGTCGAGCAACGCCAAGGGCCTGATTACCTGTGGTGGTCGCGGACAAGGGGTTGATCCGGACGGCGTGCCGTGGGGCGGCGGCCGCGCGGACGTGCGTCTCGCGGTGGATGGCGACGGCGAACTTTATTTGATGAGTAAATCCGACGGCATGATCCGCAGGCTGGCGGCAACAGTGCCTGCGGCGAAACCCTAAAGGCGTGTGCGTGCGAAAGTCTATCGTGCGCCACGCGCTTTTCTGCGCCATAGCAGATTAAAAATCACCAGCAACAAAATGAGTATGCCCGCGAGTGCGAGCGCGAAAAAAGGCAGCATCCCGGACATTTCCGGAAATTGTTTTTGTCCATGGGTGGTGAACAGGCCCCATATCCCAAAAGGGGCGAGAAACAAAATGGCGGAAATCGCCCCTATGTTGAAGCCTCGTTTGAAACTAAGAGGCGCGCCGCCGATCGCGGTGAACACTAAAATCAACGTTGAAATACCGCCCGACCACAAAAACCAGTCGCCCGTGTCGTCCGTCATCGGGTTTTGCACCAGCCATCGACCGGTTACGTAAATCAGCACTGAAAGCAGCAACGTGCCGAAACTGATTTGCGAAATAATTTTTTTCACGAGTAAGTAGCCCGGTTGCGGGAATTACGCGAGCTTGTAAGCCATCAATTCCAGCCGTTCGGCGCCGATGATTTTTTTGTCGCGCCGGTTCACTTGTTCCCGCACGACGGGTCTTTGAAACTCGGGGACGTACCAGCGCCGGACCACGAATTCAACAGGACCTGCCGGATTCGTATTCCGGCCGCGGCCTTCGAGTAGAAAGGCGTTGAAGGTTCCGGCGGGCACGGTGACTTCTTCGCGCCTGAGAATACGGATGGTTTGTTCGGCGCTAAAGGTGACGCCCTTGGGATCGGTCACGTCGGTGCGA
>CAMDDY010000526.1 GCA_945893125.1 Bordetella parapertussis | reverse complement strand
CGCAATCTGATACCGTTCGTCTTGGGTGAGGTGTGTGTAGTTCATTCTTGGCAACTTTAACTTGGTGGTCGAGGGGCTCGGATGCTATCGCACCTCGCCCACCCAACCTATTAATCAGAGTTGCACTTCGAATTTGAACTCGCGAACGGATATAGTTTGTCGCGATTGATGAAATGCTCGATAGCGCAGCACGGAAGTCCGCGCAACCGAATCCGTACCACCAATCCTCTGAAGTTCCGACATGCTGATCGCACAACCCGCCAGGCTTGGCCCCTACACCCTGAAAAACCGCATCGTGATGGCGCCGATGGGCACCAATTTCAGTTCCACCGACGGCATCTCGACGGATCGCGACCGGCGTTATTACGAAGAGCGCGCCATTGGCGGCGTGGCGATGATTATGACCGAGGCCATGCCCACCAGCGAGGGTGTGCGCAATCATCACAACTCGATGAACGTGTATCACGACCGTTACATCCCCGGCCTCGGGCTGCTGGTGGATTCGGTGCAAAAGCACGACTGCCGTATCTTCGGCCAGTTAAGCCATCGCGGCGGATTGCTGCGGCGCTCCGTGCTGGGCATGGAGCCGGTGGGGCCGTCGGCGTGGGTGAACCCCGGCACCGGCGAGCCGGTGCGCGCGCTCACGGTGGATGAGATCAAGGATATACAACTCAAGTTCGCGCAGGCGGCGCGGCGCTTGAAGCAGGCCGGTTACGACGGCGTGGAGATACACGCCGCCAACGGGTATCTGTTTCACGAGTTTTTCACCGAGCGTGTCAACAAGCGCACCGATGCCTACGGCGGTAGTGTGGAAAACCGCATGCGCCTGCTGCTCGAAACCGTGGCGCGCATACAGGACCTCTGTGGTGATTTTCCGGTGCTGGCGCGTATCAGCGTCACTGAGTATTGCGACGATGGCTACAGCACCGGGGAGGTGATCGCGCTGGCGCAGGCGCTGGAGCGCGCGGGTGTCACCGCGCTCGATCTTTCCGGCGGCAGCAATGAAAGTCCGGAGCTGTCGCGCTTCTGCATCCAGCCACCCTCGATGCCGCGCAAATGCCTGGAGCCGTATGCGCGTCCGATCAAGCAGGCGGTGAACATCCCGGTAATGGTGGCGGGGCGCATCCTCACGCCGCTCGACGCGGAAAGCATCCTCGAAGCCGGCAGTTCGGATTTCATCAGCCTGGGCCGCGCGCTGTATGCCGATGCGCACTGGTGCAAAAAAGCGTTTGGGGAAATCAAGGCGCCGATCCGCGAATGCATTTCGTGCAACGTGTGTTTCGAGCGCCTCACGCTGGAGCAGGATGTGTGTTGCGTGCAGAACCCGGCGGTGGGTACGGAGTTTGAATCCGTCGAGTTTGCAGAGCCGCAGTTGTCGAGCGAAAAACCCGCAATACCCAAACGCGTGCTGGTGATCGGCGCGGGCGTCGCGGGTGCAGAAGCGGCGCGCGTTGCGGCAGGGCTGGGCCACCAGGTTGAAATCTGGGAGTCGTCGAATCGTCTTGGCGGACAGATTTATCTCGCGGTGACCGCGCCCGATAAAGTGGAAGTCTGGCCCGCCTGGACCTATCGCTGGAAAGAACTCGAAACGCTGAACATTGCCATCAAGCGCAATGTCAAGGTGACTGAAGAAAACTTGCGCGCCTACGCGCCCGATCTTGTGATCGTGGCGACGGGTTCGCGCCCGCGTCCGTCGCCGGTGGACCTTTCAGGATTGGAGGCGAGTGTGCAGCAGTTGCACGCGTGGGATTTGCTGGCGAATCCCGATCTGATCGCGCGCGGCGCGCCGCTCACAATTATCGGCGGCGGCATGGTGGGCATTGAAGTCGCCGACTTGTTTGCCACGCGCGGCAGTGCCGCGACCATTATCGAGATCACCGGCAAGGTCGCGCCGGAGATGGCGCGCAATAATCGCATCGATATTCTGTTGCGCTTGAAACAAGCGGGCGTGCGCACGCTGTTGAATACCAGCGTGCAGTCCGCGCTCGGTCATGTGCTGCAATTGAAGTCCGCCGATGGCGTGACGGAGATCGATGCAGGCGCCGCCGTGGTGACTGCCATCGGCCCGCGCGCCGAACGCAGCGTAGTGCCGTTGGTGGAGCGCGCCGGTTGCGATTACGTGCTGGTCGGCGACTGCAATGCGCCCGGCGATTTCATGTCGGCGATACGTGACGGCTACTTTGCGGCGATGAGTTTGCGCACTCGATTTCGTCAAAAATAATGTTTACAAACAATTACTTACGATACTTCTTTCTATACACAGAGACCTCGCCATGTTTACCCGACTCGACCATGTAATGATTTGCGTGCCCGATTTGCCGCTGGGCATCGCGCAGTACACCAAACTGGGCTTCAATATTTTTGCGGGCGGCGTGCATCCGGGCAAGGGCACGCACAACGCCATTGCGCTGAACGGCGGTGATTACCTGGAATTGCTCGCGGTGCGCGATGCCGCAGAGTACGCCGCCTCCGGAAAAGCAGGCACACGGAACACAGGCCTCACCGATTTCATCACGGCAGGCGGCGGCATACGCTACGTGATTGTGCAAAGCGACGATTTAGCGGCAGACGTAGCCGCCATGCGCACACGCGGCGTGGATGTCAGCGATGCGATGGAAGGTAGCCGGCGCACCGCAGCGGGGCAAGAGCTGCGCTGGAAATCCGCCACGCTGGGCGCGAAAAACCCGTTACCGATATTTTTTATTCAGCACCTCACGCCAATGGCGGAGCGCCAACAGCAGGTGCCGATTGCCGGCAAGCATCTGAACGGCGTGTATAAACTCGAACGCGCCTACATCGTCACGCACGATGCCGAAGCCGAAGCGGTGGTCTACGCGAACGTGCTCGGTATGCCCAAGCCCACGCTACACAAGGGCACGGTGGTGATGTCGGATATGGCGATCTTCGAAATTGGCCCCACTGGCCTCGGTGTCGTCACACCGTACGCGCCCGGCCCGGCGGCGGATCATCTGGCGCGGCGCGGCCCCGGTCCGTTTCAGGCGCTGTATCGCACCACCAGCATGGGCGCGGCGGCGCGCTGGATGGCATCACACGGCATGCCGCCGCCCGCGCGCGGCGTGCGCAGCAACGGCGAGCACGCCATGCTGGCGACGCCCGCCGATACCTGCGGCGCGTATATTGGCTTTGTCGGGCCGGAGTAAAGTGCAGTCGATTGCTACGGCAATCTTGGCGCGTGCTTTAACGCACCTTGAACACCAGCTTGCCGCGGAAGTGACGCCCTTCACTGAGCTTATGCGCGGCGGCGGCTTCGGACAATTTATACAGCGTGATTTCCGGCACGCGTACCGCGCCGCTGGCAACCAGCGCGACGATGCGATCGAGATGCTCTCGATCACGACCGACTTTCGGTCGCAGCGACGTGACATCGCTGCGCGGCGACACCGGCGCTGCTTGCCCCGCCGCGATGGAGGCCGCCCGTCCGCCCGGTTTCAGCACGGCGAACGAGCGTTTGGTCACGTCACCACCGACCGTATCGAACACCGCGTCGCAACCCGACACGACTTTAGTGAAATCCTGCGCGTTGTAATCGATGATCTGGTCCGCGCCGAGCGTACGCAGGTAATCGTGATTTTCCGCGCGCGCGGTAGTGATCACACGAGCGCCGATATGTTTCGCGGCCTGAATTGCAAAGCTCGCCACGCCGCCCGCGCCGCCTTGGATCAATATGGTTTCACCGGATTTCAGTTGCAGACAATCTTCGATAGAACACAGCGCGGTGAGTCCGATCAGCGCCAGCGCCGCCGCGTCCACGTGCGACAG